>JAUILH010000090.1 GCA_030433115.1 Bacteroidia bacterium
CCCCTTATACCACGCTGATCTGATGAAAGGTCACTTGCTACTTACACACGGAACCAATGACAGTCGAGTGCCTATCGCGGGAAGTGAGATGATGGCTGACAGCCTGAATAAGTATGATAAGAATGTAAAATTTGTGAAGTTTGAAGGTCAGGGACACGGCATTAAAGGACTCAACAATACGATTATCTTTTATCAGACCTGGTTTGACTTTTTGGAAGAAGTAACACAATAAATGATCAACAACCAACCCGATGCTCCCATTTTTCCGTAAAATACGCTGGCGACTTGCCGCAGACAATCAGTTCTTGAAATATTCGAGGTATGCCCTGGGAGAGATCGTTCTTGTTGTCATAGGAATCCTGATTGCGTTGCAAATCAATACCTGGAAACAAGAGAAGGAGGATCGTTCGTATGAATTAAAGATGATCAATAATATCAGGAATGATCTTTATGCCGATATTCAATTTGATGAGTCCTTATTACAAACGGCCATGAATTCAAATCAAGCAGCCCAGGATCTCTTAGACGCCTTTGGAACAGATAACGATTCTTTGGTTCTTTTGGCTTATCCCACCATGGCAATGGGCATTTCTTATGATTATCGAAAAGGCGCCTACGAAGCACTGAGATCAACTGGGCTTGATAAAATTTCCAATGACGCCATTAGACAGCTGATAACGAATATCTATGATTTCGGCAAACCCCGCATGTTCAGGTGGATCAGCCAAATTGAAGACCACAAACAAGAACTGGTTGAAAAATTGGAGCTGGAGCTATTTGATCCCGAGATTGTGATAGATGCCAACGGGAATAAAGACATCGTTTTTAGCATGAAGGAGAAGAATTTACTCAAGGATATCAGATTTCTTCGATTGATTAAAGTATACCGCAGTAGGGCTCAGGAAGCACTCAGGCGATTGGAGTTTAGCGCCTCTAGAAGTCATCATTCCTTAGATATGTTAAACAGAGAGCTGCAAGAGAGTTACCCATTCGAGCCTTTTGAACAAAAAGAGGTCAGTACGGTTGGCATTCTCGGCACGGCAATAGAAACAGGATGGGAAACCGATATGGATATGAACGACGAGGATAAGGATGGTATTTTTACTCTTGAGACCACTTTAAGAGATGGGGAAGTAAAATTTCGAGCAAACGATAAATGGAATGTCAATTGGGGCGGTTATCTATATCCATCAGGATACGGTATGCAGAACGGCAAAAACATTCGGGTAAGTTCAGGTCATTACAGAATTAGTTTGAATATCAAAACCGGGTATTATCAGTTTGAGAAAATTGACTCGAAATAAAATGCGTCGAGACCTTTTGGTCAATGCTCAATCCTCTAAATATTTGAGTATGTCCTCGTAAATAACATCATTCCTCCCCTTGTAAAAGTCTTTCAGCATGGCAGTATGTCCTTGCCCGAAAAGAATTAGAACTCGGTCATTTGGTTCTGTTATTTCATCGATGTTTCTCATAATTCTAAAATTCCTTTGCCACCATTTGGCAACCACATCGGAGCCAATATAGTTATCGTCTGCTCCAAATCTATTTATGTCCTCTAAGTAAAGATTTTTGTTCATATGATCCATTTTCTCGTCATTAAGCCAGAGAAAGTATTCTTTTAAAGACGAGTTATCATAGCTATTCTGCATTGACGTAAGAACCTCTTTTTGCAAATAATCAACGATTGATTGAAACTCATTCATTCGACCATTTTCATTCAGGTAGTTCATTAATTCATCAAAGGGTAATTCCATGGGATGATCGGCAGTGTAAATTTTTTTATGGCCTAATTCTTTCGCTAGCCTAAATCCAATTTGCTGCCTTTCGTTGATGGATAAAGTATGTTCGCCACCATTGTAGATTTGAAAAACAGAATCCAACTCGTCTCTTTTATAAGGATATTCAAGAATGATTTTGGTAGGTTGAAATTCGGACAGTGCATTCACCAGGTCCAATATCTCTCCTTGTCTTTTATCCGATTTTAAGTCACTTACATTCATGGCAACTAAATCTGAAGAACCTGCAAAGTGAAAAGTTCCAAGTATTGCTATTCTTGGTTTTTCCTGGTCACTAAATTCAGTTTGAGAATAAGTTAGCGTAAGGTTTAAAAAGAGCGTAAGAGAGAATAAAATTGATCTTTTCATATTGATGATTTTAATTTATGACGAACGAAATTTGTGCTGGGTTACATTATAACTTTGCATTCAAACTAATTGTTAGACAAGATATGATTGTCTATCATCGGCTCAAACCAAAGATGAATATTTCTAACCCTTCCAGAAATGGAGGGGTTTTTTATTGATGAGAATCAAGTTCTGTATTGTTCAGAATCATTGCATTTTGTGAGAGGCCAAAATACCTTAGCCCCAAATGAATTCTTAAATAATTTTTAAATGAAAAAATATGCAATACTCCTACTTACCTTATTAACCCTTACCACATGCGAATCAGATGATCCGATTCAATTTAAACTTTCGACTCAAGTGAATCCTCCAGAAGGAGGAACTATAAGCCCCAGCTCCGGAACATTTGATGAAGGAGAAGAAATCACTTTCACAGCAACCCCTTCAGAGGAATACGTGTTCAAAAATTGGTCTGATGATGCGTCAGGCGATGAAAATCCCATGAAGGCGGTTATGACAGATGACATGTTCATCACGGCAAATTTTGAAAAACGAACCTACCCATTGACCATAGAAATTCAGGGAGAAGGGACTGTCAAAGAAGAAATAGTGCCTGGGAAATCAACAACCGATTATCCTTCCGGAACCACGGTTCAATTGACCGCCATTCCTGAAGATGAATGGGAATTTGTCAGATGGGAAGGAAGCACGAGTCTCGAAGAAAACCCCATGGTTATAACAATTACAGAACCCACAACTTGGACCGCTATATTTCAAAAAGTCAGTTATACCCTTACGGTTGAAATACAGGGTGAGGGAACAGTGAAGGAGGAAATAATTCAGGCAAAATCCACAACTGATTATCCAATAGGAACAACGGTTCAACTCACAGCGATCCCAGAGGATGGGTGGGTTTTTATGGAATGGTCAGGTGATCTTCAGGGGAGCGAGAACCCAATGACTGTAACCATAGATCAGACCATGACAATCATAGCTAAATTCTTACCGGAGAACCTAGAACAGATCCATGTTCCTGATGATAATTTTGAGCAAGCACTAATTGACCGTGGATATGATTATACATTGGACGATTATGTTTATGCTGAAAGTATAAAATCCATTGAAGAACTCAATTTAAGTAACAGGCAAATTAAAGACCTTACAGGAATTGAAGGGTTTATAAATTTGCAAAAACTCGACGCCAGTGACAATGAACTGACCTCTGTAATTTTCACTGGAAATGTATTTCTTGATAAGATTAATCTTGGAAATAATAAACTGGTCGAATTGGATCTTTCTGCGCTCGGATTCTTAAAAGAGTTAAACCTTGGGATGAACTCACTAAGTTGTGTGACGGTAAATCTTACGCAACTAAATCAAGAGAAGTATTCAGACAAGGCGGTCTGGTGGTATGACATTGGTGTCTATTTCTCTTTGGATTGCAACACGTCAGATGAACTTACCTATGTGCCTGATGACAATTTTGAGCAAGCTTTAATCGATTTGGGTTTGGATGATGGTTTAGACGATTATGTTGTCACCAAGGATATAGCTGAAATTGAAGAATTGGATATATCGGGTTATAATATTTCTGATTTGACCGGCTTGAAAGATTTTGCATCACTCATAGTTTTAGACTGCAGTAACAATAACATCAATAGTATCAATCCTCATCTGGGCTCGAGTTTTGGCCATGGATTTGTAATTGGGACTATTATCTTGTCAGACAACAAAATCACCAGTCTCGATGTGTCAGACCTTCATTTCTTGTTTATGTTGGATGCCAGAAACAATCTTTTGGATTGCATCCAGGTGAGTGAAGACCATATTGATTGTGTAAATACAAACAATTGTCTTGTACCGATGACAGTTAAAACAGATGAAGGAGTTACAATCTCAACAAATTGTGATTAGAAAGTCAGCTTAATCGCCAAGCCCCGCTGAACAAGTGGGGCTTCTTATTTTTTTAGTACCTTGAAGCATCAACAACCAAACCGATGCTTCCTTTCTTCCGCAAAATACGTTGGCGTTTAGCCCAAGACAATCAGTTTTTGAAGTATTCCAGATACGCTATTGGGGAAATCCTCTTGGTGGTGATTGGAATCCTTAACGCGCTTCAAATCAACAACTGGAATGAACAGAGGAAAGAACGTAAGAAGTTTGATCAATTGTTGGTTGAGGTTCTGAGAATTTAAGAAATATGAAGAAACTTCTATACCTCGCACTTCTCATGCTTACCTTTTCCTGTCAGGATACCTCCAAGAAAATGGAACAAAATGAAGCAGGAAAATATCAGAAATCATCAATAATAGAATTGTGAAAATCCTGAAAAGACAAAAACCATAAATATGTAAACAGGATTAAAACGCTCTATTAAACTAATCGTTGTGTTCAATGTTTCAAAACCAATTTCTTTTCGTCATTCATATACAAACCACTTATTAAAGTCTTATGTTGGAAAATTTAGCTGAACGAAAAGAAACATGGAAAACAATCTTTCTATTTCTTACACTGGTTGTTGTTCTTACTTCACCTTTTCATTATGCCATAGTAAATTTGTATCCTTCACGAATATATGTAGGGGCTATAATGTGGTGTCCTGCTCTAGCTGCTTTTATTACCTTAAAGATAAAAGAGCGTGAAATTTCATCTTTGAATTGGAATTGGGCAAATTGGAAATATATCCGATTGTCTTATTTTATTCCCGCCTTATATGGGTTACTCACTTACGTGCTAATCTGGATTTTCGGATTTGGGAGTTTAGCTAACAAAGAAGTAATTACAGATTGGGGAAAAGAACTTGGATTGTTAGGAATAGGAACATTGAATCCAACATCGATAACAATCATAGCTATTATATTGTTAGGTACCGTAGAAGTGATAAGAGCCTCAGCAACAACTTTAGGAGAAGAAATTGGGTGGAGAGGTTTTTTCATCTATGAATTGAGAAAGGTGCTTCCTTTTACTGGTGTATCCGTATTTAGCGGATCTGTTTGGGCTGCCTGGCATTGGCCTCTTCTTGTTTACTACAGCAATAATGTGGTACTGGAATTCATAGCTTTCTTTGTCGTAATTATTTCCATGTCGTTTCCTATGACCTACTATACTTTTAAATCTAAAAGTATATGGCCAGCAGTAATATTTCACGCGGTGAGCAATGTGTATATTCAAAAATTATTTCCTGAATTAACAACTGAAAATGAGGGAACGGAATATTGGCTCGGTGAAAACGGAATCATGTTCGCAATTGTAACTTTTGTTTTTGGAATTTACTTTTGGAGAAAAGCAATTAACGAAAATATGTAAAGAAAAAACGCAATGCTGTCTCCTACATTCCATTTGATATCTTCCGACAAACTTCCTTATTAGCCTCTCTCAAACCCGAAAATAGCCGGAGCAAAAGCAGCGTTAAGTCCCATTCCAGTTGCTGCTTGTTTCATTTCATCAGGCACGTTTCCACAGAAAAGAAACTCACCGGGAGTTGCAATTTGCAGTAAGTTCTCAAAATGCCCTGCAGCCGTTGTACCCAGGTGAAAGCCAACTGCTCCTGCATCCACAAATACATCCAATACGATTAGCCGTGATGCAGATTCATCAAAAAAACACTGTACTTTCAAAGCACCGGGCTCATTCGTATTCATTTGCTCCGTTACTTGGGTGTAGATCGCTTTTAATTCTTCGGATTTGCCTTCTTTGGCAGTCCATGAATACACTACCATTACGTTTTGATTTTCCATGATATCTAAGTTTAATTGTTCTGTTTGATGTTTACTTCACAAATATATTGTCGTTTTTACAACCCTAAAAGGGGTTTTTACGACTATATAAGGTGTTGTTTACGACATATTATTCATATATCTTTGCATATATGAAACACATTAGCATTCTTGTCCCGAGAGGAAACAGCGTCGTTGACACTATCATAGCTACATACAACCTGTTTAAAATGGCGAATGCTTATCATCAAAAGATGAATGGATTACTTAAGCCAATTTTCACAATTGATCTTGTGAGTGCTGATGGAGAACCTGTGACATATCAAAATCTTTTCACCATTAGGCCTACAGCAAGCATGGTCGACCTCGTTAAAACAGATCTCATCCTTATCTCTTCAATAAGTGGTGATCTGGAAAAGGCAATTGAAACAAATAGACAGATGGTGAACTGGATAAAAAAGCAACGGATAGAACATCATTCGGAGCTTGCCAGTTTATGCAAAGGTGCTTTTCTTTTGGCAGAAACCGGATTGGTAAATGGTAAAAACTGCGCAACACATTGGACATCACACAACCTCTTTAAACAAAAATACCCAAAAGTGAATCTGGTTGAAGAAAGTATTATTTGCGAGAGTAACGGGATTTTCTCCAGCGGAGGTGCCTACTCTATTCTCAACTTTACGCTTTATTTGATCGAACGCTATTTTGGAAGAGAAACAGCCATTTGGGTCTCAAAAATATCAGAAATAGACTTTGACCGAATGAGCCAGAGCCAGTTTATCGTCTTCAGCGGACAGAAGGAACATACCGATGAAGAAATTAAAACAGCCCAGGAGTTTATTGAAAGCAACTATGCGGATAAACTCAATGTAGAAGCCATAGCCGCAAACGTGAATTTGAATGTTAGAAGTTTTTTAAGACGGTTCAAAAAAGCAACTTCAAATACACCTTCAGAGTACATTCAGCGGGTGCGAATCGAAGCTGCGAAAAGAAAACTTGAATCTACAACCGAAACCGTATCGGAAGTTATGATTGGTATAGGGTATAATGATGAAAAAGCTTTCCGAAATACGTTCAGGAAATACTCAGGCTTATCCCCTAAAGAATACCAGATGAAGTACAATAGAGAAATGGCATTTGCTTAAATTTGAGAAAACGAAGCCTGACAGCGTATAAGCGGAATTATAAGGACGAATTATACTCACTGTTGTGTGCAACCTGAAGATCCGAATGTCTAACGAACAATCTGCAATACGGACCACATATTTTAGCATACTTGGAAACACCAGTTTAGCTTTGATTAAAGGGCTTGCGGGCTTCTTTGGCAATTCATATGCACTCATTGCCGATGCAATAGAATCAACAACCGATATTTTCTCTTCTCTACTTGTTCTGTTTGGTTTAAAATACGCCAAACGACCAGCAGATGAAAATCATCCATACGGCCACGGAAAAATTGAACCGCTAATTACGTTCCTGGTAGTTGCTTTTCTTGTAACATCGGCAACAATAATTGCCTACGAAAGCATTCAAAATATTCAAACACCTCATAAAGTTCCTAAACCCTGGACGTTAATTGTGCTTGGTTGCATCATTTTATGGAAAGAAATCTCCTTTAGAATAGTTCTTAAAAAAAGTAAAGAGACCAATAGCGCTTCACTTAAAGCAGATGCTTGGCACCATAGAAGTGATGCAATAACTTCTATTATGGCTTTTATCGGAATTTCCATCGCTCTCATTTTTGGCAAAGGATATGAAACGGCTGATGATTGGGCAGCTTTATTGGCTTCTGCTTTTATTCTTTACAATAGCTATTTGATTTTCAGACCAGCTTTAGGAGAAATTATGGATGAACATCTGTATGACGACCTATTGCAGGAAATTCGCGAAGAATCAATAAAAGTCAAAGGTATACTTGGAACAGAAAAATGTTTTATTCGAAAAGCAGGAATGAAATACCACGTGGATTTACACGCAATAGTGGACGGAGAAATTTCCGTTAAGCAAGGACACGATATTGCACATAAATTAAAGGACTATTTGCGACATAAAATACCAAATTTAGGACACGTGTTGATACACATTGAACCAGATAAATAAAAAAGTTAACACGCAACAAGGGCCTACAGGTAATGGCACAGTTCTCACTTACTTCTAAAAATCCTCCCGGATTTTTCTTGTGCCAGTTCGCCTCACTAGTGTTAGTTTGGCGTATACTTGCAAAGTCATTTGCGAACTCACGCAACTACCAAAACCATAACGTTAACGGTAATCAGATAAAATGAAAATACTAAAACGACTTTTAAAAATTGTCCTCGCTCTCATTGGAGTGCTTTTACTTACAGGAATCATTACACTTGGGGTTGATTCATTAGGAACGAGATATTTAAGAATCGACAAGAATGATCAAACATCAAATGATTCTTATTTAATATCCAATGTTAACATTGTTCCAATGAATCAAGACACTGTTTTAGCAAATAAAATGGTGTACATAAAGCAGGGTGTAATTGCAAAGATTGCAGATACCATTGAGGTAACGGGAATCGAAATCATCGATGCAAATAACAAATACCTGACACCGGGTCTTATCGACATGCACGTTCATGTTTGGGATAGATACGAACTCGGACTATACCTGTCAAATGGCGTAACGGCAGTCAGAAATCTATGGGGCATGCCCATGCATTTGAGAATTAAAGAAGACGTCATTGAAGACAATATTTTTTCACCAGCGTTTTTTACTACAGGACCAAAACTAACAGGTCGGGAATTCATAGGTGACGATAATCTGAATCTAAACAGTCCTAAAGAGGCTAAGGAAAAGGTAATTTCATATAAAGAAAGGGGTTACGACTTAATTAAAACTTACTACGGTTTAGATAAGGAAATCTTTGATGCTGTGATTGAACAAGCTGAGATTTCTGAAATGGATATTGTTGCTCACCCCTCTCAAAAAGTGCCTTTTTCATATCATTTGAACTCCCAAATCAAAACAATTGAACATGCCGAAGAAATTGTACAGCAACCTTTAAAGTTTGATTTAGACACCCTCAAACTTCAGCCTATTGTTGATTCCATTTCACAGTCTAAACACACAAGTTATTGTCCTACAATTACTGTATTTAACAATATCTATCAAATGATGATTGATGATTCAATTTTAGATTCAGAATCATTGGAGTACATGAATCGCCTCATTAAAAAAGAAGATAGCAAAAAACAGTTTGAACGTTGGTTTAATGCCAAACAAGAAGATCCTGCGACAGTTGATCGGATAAAAAAACAGCATGATTTTCACATTACCATTGTTAAAAAGCTGCATGAAGCGGGTGCCACTATTGTTTGTGGCACTGACGCGGGCATTGGAGTTACACTTCCAGGTTTTTCAATTCATAAAGAACTGGCCTTCTATAAAGAAGCCGGCCTTTCTAATTATGAAGTATTAAAAACTGCTACTGTAAACGCTTCCAAATCGCATTCAATTATGAACCAACTTGGAACTATTGAAGAGGGCAAGATTGCCAATTTATTGTTAGTGGATGAGAACCCACTTGTTGAGTTGTCGTCACTTGAGAAACCGACCTTCGTATTTGTAAAAGGGCGAAAATTGAACAGAGACACTTTGGATTCTTATAATGAAAAGGCAAAGAATCGGAAGAATTTAATGGCATCCGCTCTTAGGTATTTAGAACACTTGATGATTGAAAGATAGATGACGACAACATTTCTAACATTTGTAGGTGACCAATGCGGAAAAGCAGAAGAAGCTATAAAATTTTATACATCCATATTTCCAAACTCAGAAATAAAAAGCATTACGAAGTATTCGGAGGGAGAAGCAGGAGGAACACCTGAACTCATTAAATATGGAGTATTCACTTTGAATGGAACTGATTATATGGTTTCTGAAAGCAATTATAATCATCATTGGTCTTTTACACCAGGCGTCTCAATTTTTGTAAGCGACAATTCAGAGGATTTCATACGAACTCTTTTTGAAAAGCTTTCTTCAAATGGTGGTCAGATTATGGTTCCATTAGACGACTACAAAGGTGATGGAGACTATGGATTTGGGAAAAAATTCGGCTGGTGTGAAGACAAATATGGCATATCCTGGCAATTTGTACTTTCTGAATAACCCATTGAAAGTGAGCATTTGCTTTTCTCCTCTTCTTTACTAATGCTGCAGGAATTCCCATTTAACCTTTCACTATATTTGGATGTCTATGAATGAATATTTCAGATCAGTCATTCTGCATAAAACGGGAGCGTCTTCTTTAATTGAAAAAGAGATGATCGAGGAGTTGTGGAGTGGTTACGGAAAAATCTTGCGCATCGGTTTGGAGAATGCCTCTGTCGACAGTGTCGTTGTGAAACTCGTTCAGATGCCCAGATATAAAAATCACCCCCGTGGATGGAACTCGGATATCGGTCATCAACGAAAGATCAGGTCATACAAAGTAGAAACGACATGGTATGATTCATACAGTAAATTCAGCACGGCCCGTCTGCCACAATGTCTGGCCATTGAGTCAAAAGATAATGAGGTGCTGATCGTGTTGGAGGATTTGGATGAAGCCGGTTATCCCCTGCGCAAGAGTGCTGTCTCATGGGAAGAAATAGCCGAGTGTTTGGCATGGTTGGCGAAATTCCACGCAAGTTACCTTGGAAAATCCCCAGATGGGCTTTGGGAAGTGGGAACCTATTGGCATTTGGAGACCCGACCTCAGGAATTAGCCGTATTGGACGATCAAAGGTTGAGAGCGGCAGCTCCTATTATTGATGAAAAACTAAACACATGTAAATACAAAACCTTTGTTCACGGGGATGCGAAGCTGGCAAACTTTTGTTTTTCTGAAAGTGGACAGGTCGCCGGGCTGGATTTCCAATACGTGGGTGGAGGTTGTGGAATGAAGGATGTTGCGTATTTTATCGGAAGTTGCCTGAATGAAAGAGAGTGTGAACGTTTGGAAACAAAGATCCTGGATACCTATTTTGAGCATTTGCAAAGTGAAATGAATGAGCGAAATGTAGATCTGGAAACTGAATGGCGGTCTTTATACCGAGTCGCCTGGGCAGACTTTCACCGCTTCCTAAAAGGATGGAGTCCAGGTCACTGGAAGATCAATAGTTATAGTGAACGCATCACAGCGGAAGTAATCAAAAATCTATAGAAATGGATCTGTCACAACTTAGCAGTATAGCTGTCAAGGCAGCCTTTTCTGCAGGAAAGATCATTCAGCAGTATATGCATGTTGATGTGAAAGTCAAGAAAAAGAAGGGAGGGGAGAGTTATTCCTCACAAGTAGTCACTGCGGTGGATTTAGAATGCGAAAAAGCAATACTTTCTCATCTACTGCCAACCTGTGATGAGTTTGATGTAGCTCTTTTATCGGAGGAGACCGAAGATGATGGCAGTCGATTGGAAAAAGATTTTTTTTGGTGCATTGACCCGATGGATGGCACCCTTGCTTTTATCAATAAGCAGCCTGGTTTTTCGGTATCCATTGCTTTAGTCTCGAAAGACGGCACACCCTACCTCGGCGTTGTGTTTGATCCCAGTACGAATACCTTGTATCACGCGATCAGAGGAAATGGGGCCTTCAAAAATGAAAGACCCTGGAAAATCAATTCTGCCAATGACTATTTGACTTATGTGACAGATCGAAAGATGAAGGACACACCTGGTTCAGCGGAGATAGAAAGTTTGCTACACCAGCACGTTGACAGGTTGGGGTTGAATGGAGTAAGAGAAATTTCGGGTGGGGGTTCTGTATTGAATGCCATCCGTGTTCTGGAAAACGGCCCGGCCTGCATGCTGAAGTTTCCGAAAAAAGAAAACGGTGGAGGGAGCCTATGGGACTTTGCAGCCACGGCTTGCATTTACCAGGAATTGAGGTTACCTGCAACGAATTTTGCAGGAGGCAGATTGGACTTGAACCGAAAGGATGGCACTTTCATGAATCAAGAAGGTGTCTTTTATGCTAGTTTTACTCATTAGATAAAAGGGCCCTCAAGAAATATTAAAGTTAAATACTTACGAAAATACAACATGAAGATCAAAAGCTTTTTCATTCTGGCCATTTGGTTCATCTCCATCCATGATTCAGTCGCACAAAAAATACCATTGGATTCGCTCGATGTCTACCTCGAACAAATCATCAAGGATTTTGAGTTAGTGGGTCTTTCGGTAGGCATTGTGCAAAATGACTCTGTTATTTATTCCAAAGGTTTTGGAATCAAGGAGATCGGAAAAGATTCAAAAGTCAATGATCAGACTTCTTTTGGAATTGGCTCAATTTCCAAATCATTTACGGTTTTAACACTTGGTTTGCTCGTAGATGAAGGTAAAATATCTTGGGACGACCGTGTAAAGAAGTATTTGCCTTACTTTGAATTGTACTCCCCTTATGTCACAGAAAACTTCACCATTAGAGATTTGCTGACCCACAGAAGCGGGCTCAAGGATGTAAGTGGCGGGACCCTCTGGTATCATTCTGATTATTCCAGAGTCGACATTATTAAACGACTGAAGCACCTCAAGCCCGTCTCTGGCTTCAGGGAGAAACCCGCCTATCAAAACACAATGTTCGTGGTGGCTTCCGAAATAGTGAAAGAGGTTACAGGCGCGTCCTGGGATGAATTTCTCAAATCAAGATTATTCGATAGGCTGGAAATGAACAATAGCACGTCTCTGGCCAAGGACCGAGAGGCCAACAACAATTTGGCACAACCACATATCTGGGATTCCGAATTTCAAAAAGTTGCCATTGAACAGGAGAATGGAGACAACCTGGGGCCGGGTGGGTTTATCTATTCGTCGGCAAAGGATATGAACAACTATATGAGAATGCTTCTCAATGATGGGGTTTTCAAGAATGATTCTATTATAAGCAAGGATGTGATCGATGAAATCTTCAAACCTCAAATGTTGTTCCAGATCAGCGGACCTCCGTTGGGAAACGAGTTTTCTTCCTATGGTCTGGGTTGGTGGGTCACTCCTTTCAAAGGCCATAAGATTATTGAACACAGTGGTGGAATCGACGGCATGTCTGCACAGTTATTTATGGTAAAAGACATGAATATCGGTGTTGTGATTTTATGTAATGATTCGGAGGAACCCGCATCTTTTTTGATAAAATCCAAGCTCATGCAGCTTATTTTCAACGATGAATCCTTTGATTTCTATGATCGAGGTAAGGAGTATCGGAAAGAAATAATTAAAGAATTAAAAGAAGAAAGAGCGAACGAAATAAAACCAAAGGATTCGAAACCATCTTTGCCTCTCAGTAGTTATGCAGGGGTTTATACCGATGAAATGTATGGGGATATCTATTTGACGCAAACCGACAATGGAAAGTTAGAACTCTCCTTCTCTCATACCCCAATATTCAAAGGACGATTGATTCATTGGCAGTATGATACCTTCAAGATTGATTGGTATGACATCAGGATTCCTGATGGCTTTCTAATCTTCAACTTTAATTCGAAAAGAGAGATTCTGGGCTTTTCATTGGATCAAGACAATCTTCTTGACGTTGATTTTCAGGAAATTGAAATTAAAAGAAAAAGAGATTAGGCCTATCACCCAAATAAATTAAGGGATAAAAAATGATTGACAAGTTAATTCTAATAACCGGAGGTTCAAGCGGCATTGGAAAGGCGGCCGCTATTGAACTGCATAACCAAGGGGCGGCTATAATTCTACAAGCTCGGAATCCTGAGAAGCTCGAAAAGGCTGCAAAAGAAATTGATCCTTCGGGAAACAGAGTCAGTTGTTATTCAACAGATCTGACTGATCAGGATTCCGTGGAATCATCTGCCCAAAAGATCATTGAAAATGAAGGATTACCTGATGTAGTAATAAACAGTGCAGGGGCTGGAGAATGGCTTTCCTTCAAAGAAGCTCCTGTATCTCATTATAAAAACACGATGGATTCACCTTATATCGCAACTGCACTGACCTGCAAAGTGTTTTTTGACAAAATGCAAGAACGCGGTACTGGGCATTTCATAATTATTAATTCGGCAGCGGCTTACTTTTCATTTCCGGGGGCAACAGGATACACCCCTGCAAGATGGGCCATGTTGGGCTTTTCAAAATCTTTACAAGCCGACCTTTTCAACACCCCCTTTAAGGTTTCTATGATTGCCTTGGGCAAAGTCGATTCTCCCTACTTTGAAAACAACCCAGTCAGTGAAGACCGCATTCCAAAAATTGCCAACTGGTTGGTTCCAACGATGTCAGAAAAGTCGGCAGGTAAAGTCGTAGCTAAAAATGTAAGTACGAAAAGAGCCCTGGTAATCAAACCGTTTATTATGGCGCTATTTGTCTTTTTCAATAGACTTTTCCCAGGAATATTTCGATGGCTCATGCGTATTACGGGTTACAAATAAAATGACAAAAAATAGCCGTCAATCCCATGAATTAGAACAATAATGATGCAAAAACATATTCTCACTTTCTTTATTTTGTATCTGGGAAGTCTGGTTGTATCCGCTCAAGAGGACAGCGCCTGGCAACAAAAACCTGATCTGAGTATTTCGGGTTTTCTTGACGTTTTTTATGTCTATGATTTTAACGAACCACAAGGGACGAAAAGGCAACCTTTTTTGTTTAACCATAACCGCCACAATGAGTTCAATTTGAACTTGGGCCTGGTGAAATTTGGCGTGGAGCATGCCAAATACAGGGCCAACTTAGCTCTGCAAGCAGGTACGTATGTCAACGACAATATGGCGGCCGAACCGGGGGTTTTAAAAAATATATTCGAAGCGAATATTGGCATTTCTCTCAACAAGAAAAACAGTCTTTGGTTGGACGCGGGAATAATGCCTTCCCATATTGGTTTTGAAAGTGCCATTTCAATCGATGATTTCACCCTGACCCGTTCCATATTGGCCGAAAACTCGCCCTATTTTGAGACCGGAGCAAGATTGACTTTTCATCCCAATGAAAAATGGGAAATCGCAGGTTTAGTTCTAAACGGCTGGCAGCGCATTCAGAGACTCGAGGGCAATTCATTACCGTCGTTTGGGACCCAGGTGAGCTACAGCCCATCCGAAAATACAACGGTAAATTGGAGTACTTTTCTTGGAACTGATGACCCGGACGAGACAAGAAGAATGCGTTATTTCAACAATTTTTATGGTCAATTTCGAGTATCACAAAAGTTTGAATTCATAGCAGGTTTTGACATTGGAGCACAGCAAAGATCAAAAGGAAGTTCAAACTATGACGTATGGTTCAGTCCGGTATTTATTGGGTACTACACAATCAACAATCAGTGGAAATCTGCGATACGAGCAGAATATTATCAGGACGAGACGGGCATTCTCATTCCCACGGATACGCCCAATGGTTTCCAAACAACCGGCTTGTCATTAAACTTGGATTACCTGCCCATTCAAAATATCATTTGCCGAATTGAAGGTCGCTGGCTAAACAGCAAAGACGACATTTTTGAATCTAATGCAGGTGTGACCGATAATAACTTTATTATTGCAACATCAATAGCGATAAAAATTGGGGATATTAAAATATAATTTTCATGAAAAGTCAAGTAGTAATTCTTTTAACGACAATAATGCTTGGAGCCTGCAGCAGTCCAACGAAATCGGGCATCACCCATCAACCCACTTCAGCCGATTATCAGGTTGGCGAAAAATGGGTATGGAAATATAAAGGTGTGACCACAGAAGGAGAAATACGCTCGGAAGGAGAAGATACCCGGGAAATAGTGAGTGTCGATGGCATTTTAGGCATGACAATTGGAAATGACACGGTGCCCGTGAATGAAATTGTTAAGGCCGACGAAAGTGAAACACCCAAGTACGACTGGCCTCTGGAGGTGGGCAAGAAGTGGAAATATGAGAACAATTGGACAAGTCAGGATGGAACCACGGGAAACCAAAGTCAGGATGCCGAGATATTATCTTACCAGGAAGAAACGGTAGAAGCCGGAACATTCATGGCCTACACGATAAAGTACACGGGCAAAATCACCAATTCCAGAGGATACAGTGCAAATGAAGAGGAAATTTGGCTGTACGCGCCAGCAGTTAAAAACTTCATTAAACTCACTCAGAAACAAGGGGATTTTCACTATGTAGAGGAATTAATCGAATATTCACGACCTGAATAAGAAGAGCGAGTCGAAATCGTCATTCGATTTCAGTTTTCATTACATTTGTATATTAACCAAATCATACGTTTCAATTCTCAACCAGTCACCCTTATGAAAAACTTAAATACTCTTTTATTCATTGTTGTTTTTAGCCTTGTAAGTTCGTCCAATTTCTATGCTCAACGTGTTGAAAGCGATTCTAAGCTGATCGGCAAATGGGATCTTACCATTATGATGGAGAAAGATCAATTGGAGAATCTTGGCATGTTCCGACATGGACTGATGGCCTCTGATGGTTTCCCCGGATGGCTACAGGTCAAATTATCTGGCTTTTCCACACTTGTGGGTTATTATGTGGGTTATGAAGGAAGTGCAAGGCCTATTGCCGAAATCAAATACGACGAGGCAAAAGGCAAATATCACTTCACAATCCCGCCGCAATGGATGGATATCGATGACATTTATTTCGAATTCAGTCTTGAGGACGACAAGCTGTCGGGGTATAAGATGCTCGATGGGAACAAACTCAAATTTACCGGGGTACGAGCCCCTAGTTTAAAGAGAAGTGAACCACCGGTGTGGGGCAATCCTGTCAATTTGCTAACTGACAACATGGACCGATGGATCATTCCACAGAACAATAAGTTCAAAATGGTCGATGGTGTGCTGGTGAACCCCGAAAAAGGGGGCAACTTGATAACCAATCAAAAGTTCGATGACTTCAAGCTCAGCATAGAATTCAAGATTCCGGAAGGCAGCAATAGCGGAATTTACCTTCGCGGCCGATATGAAGTTCAGATTGAAGATTCCAAAGGAAGAGCCGATCAC
The DNA here is from genome assembly GCA_030433115.1 of Bacteroidia bacterium. GTDB lineage: Bacteria > Bacteroidota > Bacteroidia > Flavobacteriales_D > JAUILH01 > JAUILH01. Next base: position 16,801 of record JAUILH010000090.1, read on the forward strand.
GTCAGCGTTGGTGGCCTTTACGGGTTTATTGAGCCATCAATGAATGCCTCCAAAAAGCCGGGAGAATGGCAGACCTATGAAATTACTTTGGTTGGAAGACATGTAACGATCGTGCTCAACGGAGTTGAAGTAGTTTCCAACCGGCCGATTCCTGGTATCACAGGCGGGTCCCTGGACAGCAACGAAGGTGAGCCCGGCCCTATCATGATCCAGGGAGATCATGGGCCCATCGAGTTTCGCAAGTTTGTCATAACGCCTTCAGTCAACAAGTGATTTCTGTGCTCTGTTCGGCAATTTGAACGACTCGATTTTCGGAAAATACGAAGCTGTCCAGAGGGTAGCAAAAAATTTGTGCTGGAGCAAGCATGATTAAGCACTTGGGCGCACCCTGATCGTTTGTTTGACGAAGCAGTTCGCAATTAGGCAAGTCCATAAAACAGCCTAGCTCGATCATCTATTGCTAACTCCAAACTGGGTATGCTTCCAAATAACTAACAACTAACCAATGATCAAGTTCTTTAGACACATCAGACAAAACTTGCTTATGGAAAAGAATAAAACCGGAAAGCCTGCTTTACCGGCGGGCAGGTATCTTAAATACGCTATTGGAGAAATTGTATTGGTTGTAATCGGTATTTTAATCGCACTCTCTATAAATAATTGGAATGAGCAGAATAAAATAAATAAGTCTATTCATAGTCATCTTGAAATACTCAAACAGAATTTACTTGAAGACCAGGCGCAATTGCAAAATTTAAAGGGGAATATGACTGAAAACATAAATTGCGCTGACTCTGCCATGTTGCAAATAAAAACGATTGTGCCTGCTAATAATTCGATGAAAAGATATTTAGTATTGCTAATTAGAGAATTTCAGTTCCGTCCAAATACCAATGCGATTGAGACTATCACTCAATCCAACGAAATACCAACTTTAGATGTCGAATTAAGAACATCCATACTCAACTATTACGCCTTAATAGAAAGAACCAAAGAGAGAGAGCATATTTCCAATACTCAAATTCAATCCAAATATGAACCTCACATAAATATCGAATATCCCGATATTTTTCAAAAGGATAATGAATGGGAATTTATTTCGTCAT
>JAUILH010000091.1 GCA_030433115.1 Bacteroidia bacterium
CCAACCGTGACTGTAGGGAAATCTTGCACGTACATAGGATATTCAATCGAATCAATACATCCCAAATTTGAGGTTGCAATTAGCTGTATGGTGTAATTACCTCCAGTCGTATAGGTGTGTGACGGGTTAGGTAGGGTAGAACCCGGACTTCCATCTCCAAAGTCCCATGACCATTGATTCACAGTTCCATTAACAGCTGTTGTACTTGCATCATTAAATGAAACCGGATCATCAATACAGGTAGAATCTGCATAGGTGAAATCTGCGGTAGTCGATGAAATTTCTATGGTTCTAACAGTGGTGTCAGCACAATTAGATCCTGGATCAGCAATTAAAGTCACTGTAAAAGGACCATTCCCAGCGTAAGTATGACTTGGTTCAAATTGGGTAGAACCGGGACTGGCGTCACCGAAATCCCAATCCCAGGATGTCCCTCCGCCAGAAGTGTTATTATCAAAAGTAATGGTGTTTCCGTTACAAGCGTCAATAGGACCAATATCGGCAATCAAAGGAGGAGGACAGTTCACAACGTTAAACTGAAAGTCTCGATATACAATATTCAAAAGAACCCCATTTCTCCATTCTTCAACTAAAATTCCTACAACATGTTGACCAATAACTGGATTGGCTCCGGCGCTAAAGTTCATCAAACCAGTTACGGGATCGATTAATAGAGTATTGGCAGGTGCAGATGGTTCTAATGGTGAATTTGGACCATAACCTGCGTTATAAGCTACGTTTCCAAAACTAGGCCAGTTTGCTGCAGCACCACTTGGCAATGCTGGTCCCCAGGTAACCGGATCATCTTCAAATGGGTGGTATAATTTATATGACAATGAATCTCCGTCCGGATCAGTTGCTGAATGATCAAAATTTAAAGGTTGGTTAGCACATACAAAAACAGGAGGGAAGTTTACCCACAACGGGCTGCTGTTCGTAAGGTACTGAGCATTATCCGGAATGTAAGTGTTGTAGCTGGAACCAGGATATACCGGAGGACCGGAAGGAATATTGTTCAAACTCCAGTTTCTACAACAATACGGGAACATCAAATGATAACCTCCTGTGCCCGGATAAAAATTATTGACAACCGTTGAATAAATGGCTTGTGATACACAAATCCCCGGATCAAAAGCACAGGTGTCAATCGGTGGGTTCAAAACATCTTCCTGTACAAAGGGAATTCCAATGGTGAAATCCGGAGTAGTGGTTGTGTTTCCTCCCTGAAAAACCCGAATATTCAAAGTGTTTGGGAAGGTCGCATTTCCCGGGTCACAATCTCTGTACATCTTAAAAGTAAGCCTATATGTAGAACCTCCAAGGTGTTCATATGTCAACGCGCCTCCAACAATGTGCGTGGCTTTAGCAGCAAAAGACACAACAAATAAGCCAATAATACCTAATATAAATCCTTTTAATTTCATGGGCAGCAAGTAGGTTTATTCCAAGGTGTAAATATAAGGATTTTATAAGTAATTAAAAATTGATCGAAAAAATTATTAATTTTATCCCTACAATTTGTCTGTTTAGCTAAGTTGAGCCATATGAAAAAAATACTATTTGCTGCTAGTTTCCTCGCCACAGTAATTGCTTCAAAAGCACAAGTTAACGTGCAGTGGGAAGCACGCTATTCAAGTGCTGGTGCTAACATTGATCAAGCCATCGATACACATGTAGACGCTGCCGGAAACACCTACATTACTGGAACATCCTTTAATTCTGGCACTGGGTTCGACCTGGTTACCGTGAAATATGACGCTTTGGGTGCACAATCATGGACGGCGTCTTTCAATGGACCTGCCAGTAGTATTGATGAGGCTTTTGCATTGGCTTATGATCCTGCTGGATATGTATATGTCACAGGATATGTGTTTAATGGTGGTCCCGATTATGATGTGGTTTTGTTAAAAATTGATGCTAATTCAGGCGCAATTGTATGGAACAGAACATATGATTACCAGGGGTATTATGATTTGGGAAGAGATGTTCAGGTAGACTCTAATGGAGATATTTATGTAGTGGGAACCGGGCAATTTAATTCATCAGGGGCTGACACAGACTACCTTATTTTAAAGTATAGTTCAACTGGTGCATTATTATGGAATGATACATACTCTGAAGACGTATCTGCTCCTCATGAACTGGATGAAGGAAGAAAATTAACCTTAAATGCAGACAAGGTTTACATTACTGGAACAAGTGCAGGAACTGGTTCTTCAAGTAATTTCGATTTTGTGACTTTGGAGTATGATACTGCCCAGGCTGGCGCGCCAAACTACAATTGGAGATCGCGATATGATTACAACGGATTCCTGGATATCCCAATTGGAGTAGAGGTCGATCCTTCAGGAAATATTTTTGTTGGAGGAAGAGGATATGGAGGTCCGTTAGAAGATGTAAATTATGTTTTGGTAAAATATAATAGCTCAGGTACTCAACAATGGGTGGAGGCTTATAATGACAGTACCGGAGTGAGTGGGAAAGACAATATGAATGCCATGGTGGTAGATGCCGCGGGAAATTGTATTGTGACCGGCTCAAGTATTCTTGCAGGTAGTGCGGAGGATATTTATACCATTAAGTATGATCCTAACGGAAATGCTCTATGGGAAAATAGGTACACCACGAGTGGTGCTTATTTTGATGAAGCTACAGACATTCTGATTGGTCCTGCCGACGATATTTATCTAACAGGAACCAGTTTTATTCCTGGCGGAAACGACAATGACTTTACAACCATCAAATATTCTCCCGCCGGATTGGAAGAATGGGTGATTCATTATGATGGTGCGGGAAATGCCAGTGACAAAGCATTGGCCATGCATGTGGATGCTGGAGAGAACATATTTGTAACCGGAACGAGTGTTGGATCGGGAACGGCTCAGGATTATATGACTATTAAATATTGTCAATTGGAGACGGACGCAGGAAACGATACGTCAATTTGTGTTGGAGATGATGTTCAACTTTTGGCTACTGGTGCGTCTAATTTCATGTGGGATGTAGTGAGTGGTGACCCCATCAACGTTGGAGTGAATTTTTCTTGCAATAACTGCCCAAATCCTTTGGCTTCACCTAGTATGACTACAACTTACGCGGTGTCGTCCACCAATGCATCAGGATGTGTTGATTTTGATACGGTAACTGTAACCGTGAACCCATTACCAGGACCAAATATCACAGCTTCCGGACCAACCAGTTTTTGTATTGGGGATAGTGTCATACTGTCTTCAGACTCTTATCCGGCATATAGTTGGAATACTGGAAGTATAAATGATTCTATTGTAGCTGATACGTCAGGAACGTATGAAGTAACCGTTACTGACACCATGGGCTGCCTTAATACAACCAGTATCAGTGTGACTGTGTTCGCATTGCCAAATGTAGATGCCGGAATTCCGGACTCATTGTGTCCAGGAGACAGTACACAGTTGATGGCTAGCAATGCTAATAATTATGCGTGGACAACCAATGGCCAATTGAGCGCATTGAATATTCCTGATCCATGGGCGTACCCAACTCAGGATACAACATACTATGTACAAGGAGAAGATGGCAATGGTTGTATCAATTATGATTCTGTGACTGTTCATGTTTATCCTGCCCCGGTTGCCCCAACCTTAATTGACAATTCGGGAGCTAATCCCCCCTTCATAATTTCATCATCCTCAACAGGAAATCAATGGTATATGAATGGCTTGGCAGTCACTGATTCAACTAATCAGACTTATCATTATGATATGACTGCTGATTATTGGGTGCTTTACACGGATGGAAACGGATGCATGGCTTGGTCGGATACAGTAAGTGCAACTTTTGTTGGAGATACAACTACAGATACAACAGATGCTGTTCATGAGATTGCCATTAACCATTTTGCGATTTATCCAAATCCATCCGAAGGTTTGATTAGGATAGATTTGGAAACTTCCCAGTCTCTGGATTTGACAGCCTTTGTACTAGATGTGAATGGTAAGGTGATCTGGAGAAGAGAGTTGAGCAGATTGAATGGACGTAGACTGATTGAAGTGGATCTGACACCATTTGAGTCAGGGCTTTATATGGTTCGATTAATGAGTGATGAAGGTCATCTCACAAAACGCGTCATCAAACGATGACAATACAGAAAATAGTTTTCCAAACGGCAATCTTTCTGGTTGCCGTTTTTTTATTCTCCGGATGCGTCCAGTATAAGTTAGAGGACATGAAAGGACACTGGTGGGTGAAAGAAGATAAGGCTGGCTATCTCGAGTTTTTAATGTATGAAGACACCATGCATGTATGTTCTCCCAAATATGGTCAACTATACTATGGTAAGATTGAAATAAATGGAAATCAATTGATTCAGTACAAAGAAGATAATGCGAATGAAGTGAGGCTCACAGGACAGATCGTTTTCTTCAAAGATGATTCTCTTGTGTTGAGATATGATGAGAGTTTAGAGTACTGTCACAAGATTTCCGACTCTTTACCAATAATTCCCGATTTTGGGTGCTACGCGAATTCGAAAAATCGCGCTTTAATGCAAGACTAACTTTACAGTAGTTTTTTGACTTCCGGACCAGGCTGTAATAAAATAGATACCGGTCTTCAGTCGGGTAAAGGTATGTTCATCTCCAAGAAGTTTGTGAGAATCTATGAGTTTTCCTGATACATCCATCAGTTCTATGCTTAGGTCAGACTCTGTCGACTTTACCATAATTTGATTTTGGTGGTGCAAAGCAATGGTCTGAAAATCGAGTGAATTTTTGTTTGATTGGATACTCAATTGGTTAAAATCAAATGTATTAGAATAACTTGAAGCCATAATAGTACTTCCGGAATTACAATTGCTTCCTTTTTCTACCTCAATGTAATATTGGTTGCCAGCCTGAGAAATGTAACTGTCTGTATAGCTGAATTGAGATGCAAGCGTTGCAAAAATCAAATGAAAATTGCTGCCGGTGCCACTTGTATCTCTCCAAACTCGATGATAGTTGTAAGGAAAACCAATATAATCGTCCCAATTTAGGACCTGTGAATTACCCGAACCCAAACTACCAGTCAAATGCATGGTTTTATGAAGACTGGCTGAATCACTTTCAAATCCGCAGTAGTTGGATGTTGTTAAATTGTAGTTTTTATTCGAAACTCCTGCGTTGACATTATGCACATATTCGGCTGGATCATTATATGGTTGGTTGTTGACTAAACTTCCATTGCTATATACATTATATGATTCAATGAATGTGGTTTTAGGCTTTCTCCAGATAACGATATTGTCATCGGTGCCTAATATTACAGACGTCAAACAAAGTTCTTGTTGAGGTGTATAGGTACACAATGGATAAAAATACAGAGAGCCACTGTTAGTACCATTGTCATCATCCATCGGACTTGCCACAAGCAGCTGCATGCCATCAACAGATACGTCAAAACCATACTCATCACCCAAATCTCCGTCTGAAGCGGTCAGATTAAATTCTTCGAGCCATTCTGTCCCCGTATACCTGAAAAAATAGCAAGAACCACTTTCCGCTCCCAAATCATCATTATGCCAACTGCCAATGGCCAAGCTGGTACTGTCAAATTCTAAGCTGTAACCAAACCAATCGTCCACATTAAAATCACTGGCATATAAAATGGTGTCTTCAGTCCATGTGCCAGCCAATTCAAATATATAAACAGCACCGGCACCTGCCGCCATAGCACTGTTGGCATAGGCGCCACAGGCAATCATATTGTCCTCCACGGATAATGCAAATCCAAAGGCATCTCCAGTTGCTCCATCAGAAGAAACTAGTTTTTGAGTTTCAACCCAGGTAGTTCCGTTAAAATCATATACAAATGCAGAACCGCTATTCACACCATTGTCATCATCCAAATATGCGCCAATCACAGCTCTGTCACCATCTAAATCAAGAGAATACCCGAAGAAGTCATCATCTGACGAAAAACCGTAAGTCACCTTTTGGTCTTCCACCCACATTGAACCATTAAAACTAAAAAAGTAGGCTGCTCCGCGATTAGAGGTCACAGACCCATCTTCTTTGGGTGCTCCAATAAGTAGTTTGCCATTGTCCAAAGCAACGGATTGACCGAATTCGTCTCCAGCAGCCGACACATTAGGAAAGATCTTTTGCTCAAAATTCCAGGAGGTTCCATCAAATCTATACACATATACCGATCCACTATTGGTGCCATTGTCATCGGTTAAGGGTGCTCCAACCACAGCAATGTCTCCTTCAATGGCAACCGACCTACCGAAATCGTCATCGCTCATGCCGTCGGAGGCAACTAATTTTTGTTCTTCTTGCCAGTTTCCTCCTCCAAATCTGGAAATAAGCGCGCTACCTTGATCGGGGTTTGTTTCATTGTCATACGGCGAGCCTGCAATGGCTACGTCCCCTCTCACACAAACCGAGCGCGCAAACTCATCTGAGGCAGCCCCTGCTGCAGGAATTACTTTTTGTTCTGTCTGAGCTAGTGGGCGCGCAGAAAATAAAAATGTGCTTAAAATAATGAGTGAGGTAATTTTGAGCATAGCTAGTATTTTGAAACAAATTTAAGCTATAAACATCAATTGGGCGGCAACTAAATATCTTCCTTCAATATTTTCCTCTTCCGGTTTATTTAGTCGCTCACCTTTTTGATGGCCTGAGCATTGAGTCTGGCAGTTGGCGGTCCAGCTTAACCCAGGCAGTCGGATTCTTTAGGGCTATTAACGGATATAATCCCAAGGGGTTACAATTTTTTTTTATTTTAACTAAAAATTAAGAATTAAATGATCGCCATTACTAAGGATAAAACGATTTACTACCTGATAAATGGAACTTGTGTTTTGTCTGCGCTTTGGCTTGTTATCATTGGTTTTAGATGGATGGGAGGGGAGTTGATATCGCCCATTCACCTAATGAATACCTTGGTAGTTTTTGCATATTCTTTATGCATGGTTGGGTTTAATTGGCCAGACAGCAAAAGAATGAAGAATTTGAGGTTGTTTGGATTGTTTTACAGTCTTGTGATGATGGTTGTAAGTTTATTGCTGGTGAATGACATCATCAGTTTTCAAGCATCCTGGAGTTCGGTGGTATCAGGTTTAAGTGTGTCTTTGATGCTGTCAGCAATCTTTCAACTCTATCGAATCAGAAGCTATGAAAGCGGGTTTAAAAAGCTTTATAAATGGATAATGATTGGATTGAGCGTCCTTGTTTTTTCGAGTTTGGGCGTGATTTATTTAAATGCTCCCGATAGTTCGGATTTGTATAAAGGTTTTAAAATGACCTTGGTGGCATACAGTATTTTAATGCTCGGGTACTTTGTGATGGTTGCCCTAACAGTTAAGGACGATAGATCCAGGCTGAAGAAATAACGGCATTTTTAATCTGAGTCAATTCTCCTGTTGGATTGGACTTAACCTTGATGGCGGTGTAAGTGAAACCGGCTTTTTGGCTGGGCATCTCAACTGCTTCATACCCTTGATTTATAAGTTTGGTTTTGAATCGACTGGCATTTGAAGTGTTAGAGAAACTGCCCACAACAATGTACACATCTGGTAAGTAGTTGTCCTCAAGCACTTCTGTTTCTATGGATTTGGTTTCAACTTTGGGATCAGTTTCGGTTGTCTTTTCAGGTACAAGGACGTCTGGTTCAGAACTCTCAATTGTTTTCTCCGGTTCTTTAGAGTCAGTTTCCGGTTCTGTTTGAGGCAACATGGCCATAATTTGATCCGAATTTTGAGACAATGCAGCCAGGAGTTCAACATCTTTAGGGGGAGCAATAATCTGTTCACTCGTGTCTTTAAAGATTTGGATGTAACCGGAATAACATGCCACCCAAACTTCTTGCTTTGGCCAATTGAGTGTGATGCCGATAGGTCGAACTTTGGTGTCAACCTCTGTTAGTTCTTTCATCGTTTTTGTAGCCACTTTTGAGACGGAATTGGAGTGGTAGTTCACCACAAATAAAAAGTTGCCGTCTGGTGTGATTTCCATACTTCTTGGTGCGGAACCAGTATAAGCACTTGCGACAATCGTTTCCGTTTGAAGGTCAATTTTCACCAGTTTACCCAGATTGTTGATGCTGCAATAGAGGTATTTATTATCCGGGTCAATACAAAGGTGCCTTGGGGCCTTTCCCACTTTTTCAATCCATGATTTTTCCCAGTTGTGGAGATTGAGTTTTAAGATTTTATCAGATCCCATTATTGTGACGTAGGCAAAATTCGAGAACGGATCAACAACAATGCCTCTGGGGTGCCTACCTGCATAGATCGACTTCACAAAATCACCCGTTTCAGCATCAACAATAGAAATATCTCCGGATGTCCAATTCGAGACTAAAACATAGCGGTTATCTGGAGTACAGGCCACAAATTTTGGCACTGAGCCTACTTCCACTAATTGCTCAATCTTAAAATTTGTTGTGTTGATTTTGTATAGAAACCCTTTGTCGAAACTAGTCCCGCTGCAATTGTCGCACCCTGGATTGGTGTAGCCTTCTCCCTCCATTGTGTAGTTAGACACCCAGGCATACCGTCCATTATGAGAAAAAGCCACTTCAACCGGTCCACCTTTAACTGAGCCACCTTCATACCCATATTGTTGTAAATTCACTCTGTCATTGATCTTCTTGACCAATTCATAATTCTCATCATACACAGTGATGTTGTGCATGTAAATCATGTTTTGTGCGAAAAATAAACCATTGTGGTTGTGCACAACGGATTTTGGTGTGATGCCACCTGCAATTGTTTTTTGAAGCACCAATTGAGCACGCACATTAAAGCACATTATGAATGTGAGGCCAATTATCTGTAGTATCTTGCGGAACATCAGTCGACTGCATTTAACTGAAAAATGAGCAAAATGTTTCAAAATAATGAAGGAATCAAAGAGCAGAGGCGCCTTTGGGTGTTTATGATTTTGGCTGGAATATTTCTAGGTTCACTAACCATGCTCAACATTCTTGGAACCTCAAGATTTCTGGAGTTCGACAAATTCACCTTTTTCGGTTTAGAAATCTCATTTGCCGTAGCAGTGGGTGTGTTACCATATCCCATCACTTTTTTGTGTACTGATTTGATCAGTGAGTTGTATGGGAAGAAAAAAGCCAATATGGTAGTATGGATAGGTTTGATTTTAAATCTTTGGGTGTTGCTGATTATGTGGCTGGGAGGTGCTCTGGCGGCTCCCGAATTAAAGGATGGTTTGCCAGAAGTCATCGATAATGAGGTGCCTTACGACTATGCATTTTATTTTATGAGGCAATTGACTTTTGGAGCTGTTGCTGCCAGTATGATTGCCTATTTGATGGCACAGTTCATAGATGTACACATTTTCCATTGGTTGAAGGAGAAGACCGGTGGAAAGAAATTGTGGTTGAGAAATAATGTATCGACTTTAACGAGTCAGTTGGTGGATTCTGTGGCTGTAATTTTGATCACACACTATGTGGCTGGAGGTTTACCTATGATCAAGGGCTATGATATGGGCAGTTCCTTGATGATTTACATCCTTTCAGGTTATCTATTCAAGGTGATAGTGGCTTTGATAGATACTTTGCCATTTTATTTGTTGACGGGGTATTTGAGGAGGTATTTGGGAATGAAAGAATAACGTTATGCGCTGAGCATTTGAGGAGTATTGGCTTCATTCCTTCTTGGCGTCAGCAAGAATGGAATCTAGCTCAGAAGGGTTATTCAATACTGGACAAATAAGGTCAAGGAAACGAGTACGGGCTTTATTATCCTTTAGTACGACCAATAATCTTGTTTCCTCTTCTTCAAGCACTTCAACTTCATGTAATAAGCCAAATTCCAATTGATTAACTACTTCCCATAATCCGTTATCCCAGATAAAACCTTTGTATTTATAACCATGGTTCTTAAATACTGATACAAGCTCCTGTACTTTGGGATCATCGTTTAAGTTTATGATTAGTGCTGGTTTGCTGTCAATAGTTTGCTCTTCAAGCAAACAGCCTTTATTATTAGTAATGTCAGATTGTGCGTCTTGAGATTCCGCTTGGCATGAAAATAATAACACAAGGAATAATGGTATTAAGGATTTCATTTGGAGATAAGCTTTTGTTTTGCGTATAACGGGGCAGGATAAAACGCGTTGCCCCTAACGTTTAGTTTGTCTAAAATACAAATTAAATTCACGGCTACATAGTGTGCGTATGGAGACGCGTGGGGTAATGCGATTTAGGCGTTGTTAGGCTGCGTTATTTTCCCACGTCTGAATTTGGTCAAACTCTTTTTGCTTATTGTTTTTCTCCTCTTCAATGTCATAATCATCCTGAAGACCGAGCCAAAACTTAGCAGAATTACCAAAAAACTTACTGAGTCTGAGTGCCGTATCTGCGGTGATTCTTCTTTTGCCTTTAAGAATTTCACTAATTCTTGTTTGTGGAATATTAATAGACTTAGATAATCTATAAGCTGTAATCTCCATTGGCAACATAAATTCTTCAAGAAGAACTTCACCTGGGTGTATGTTATCTAACTTTTCCATATCAGTGATAATCAATAATTTCTACTTCATGTGCGTTTCCATTATTCCACTTAAAAATAATACGCCATTGTTTATTAATCCTGATTGAATGAAACTCACTTAGATTACCGCTTAACTTTTCAAGTCTATTAGCTGGCGGCACTCTTAGGTCATTTATGTCAATCGAACTGTTAATCATCCTTAGCTTTCTACGACCAATCTTCTGGCATTCAAGAGGAAGTTTTTTGGATCTAATTCCATTCCACACTTTTTCTGTTTCCTTTGCCCCAAAAGATTTAATCATAATTACGCTTTACAATACTAACGTCAAAGATAAGTAAAAAGTTGCTTTGTTTGTGGAAAATTTTCTGACGTCTGTTCGTCAATGCTGCCTAACGGTCTCGTGTATGAGCAGTAGCGGATTTTGAGCAACTGCTTTTCGGTTTACAATATACTTTAATTTATGCAAAAACGGTTCAAGTTTGCACTTAAACCGCTATTGCTTATACACATTGTTGGCGGTAGTTATTTTTTCCGTCCTACAAATCTTGTTACCGAGCCTTTTCCGTTATGGTAGAGTCCTTCGCTTAGTTCAACTACTTTTTCTTCCAAATGAAGTATTTCATAATTTTTAAAATCCAGTTTCAATTCCTCTGTAGAAAACAAAGACTCCAAGTCTGGCGGTCCTCCAATTTTTGGATTTTCGTTTCGATACTTTAGGTGGTTTTTTCCAAATGCCTCAAAAATTATCGTTCCTCCTTTTTTCAATTTTTTATCGAGAATTTTATGGTATTCAGATTTGATATTTGGTGGAAAATGAGCGTATATTAAAGCTATTGCATCAAATTTTCCGTTTTCAAAGTCTAAATCGGGTAATTGCCCAACTTGATAATCAATTGATACTTTGTTTTCTTCGGCAAGTTTTAAGGCTTTATTTTTCCCTTCTTTGCTTATGTCAAAAGCTTGAACTACCCAACCAAGTTTTGAAGCATAAACGGCATTTCTGCCTTCGCCCTCTGCTCCAAAAAGAATAGTTCCGGCTTTGAGTTGGTCGATTTGTTCTTTTAGAAATTCGTTCGGCTCTGTTCCATAGGCAAAATCGGGTTCTTTGTATCTGTCATCCCATCTTTTTAACCACTTTTCTTCCATTTTATTTATTTTTTATTTCAAACAATTTACTTAAATCTACATTATGAAATATCCCAACCATTAACGTATGGTCATTTTCAATCAGTTGCGGACGAATGATGATGTATTGATTGAGATAGCCCAATGCAAGCGTGAAACTTTTATTTATTCGTATGTCGAATCCTCCGTAATATCTATTTTGACCGAAACTTGGCGCTCCATTTTCAATGTCTATAAAAGCCTGTTCAAAAAAAGACATTCCTAAAACCTGTTGTCCTTCTTTAGTGGTAATTAAGGGGAATTTAAACCCAATTCTTACTCTTACTCTATGTAAAAAATCTGAATTGCTAAAATACTGCTCAACCTCAAAAGTACTTCCAACTGCTATCTTGTTGATTTTGTCTCTAAAATATACTCGCTCCAAGAAACGGTGTTCTCGTCTTTTTTCAGGGACAGGAAGCTCGCCATAAGGAAAAATAATCGCCCACTCATAGCTACCTCCAATACCAAAGTTATTTGATAAACTACGGTTAGCACTTATTCCCAGTTTGCTAATTTGCCAATCCCTAACAAAGTTGTGACGAGACCAAGAATAGAGCAAATTTCCTGTCCATTTATTATTCATTTTATAAGTGCCAGAATAATACCACCAAGAGTTGAATTGATTAACGGTTTGCTCTTGAGCATTCAAGCTAACAGTTAGAAACAAAAAGATGAAAACTACTGCGGATTTTAGTTTATTAGAGTTGATACTTTTTATCATCAGTCATTGAAACAATTGTGCAAATGTCAAATGAATACCGATGAATTTTCAGGACAATATCAAAGAACAATAGGACTTTCTTAAAATGTCCTAAATCAATTTGGTTGCGTGAATCGGGAAAGTAGCTTTAAAAAATTATCAATCAACGGTAACATAACGAATATCATCCAAGGCACTAAAATTACGGTCAAGAGAAGTGTTTTTTGGTATAAGGGCAATGCTTTCAGTATGCCGTCAAAAAAGTATAGTACAAGTGTTATCGATGGATATATCGCAACCCAAATTTTTATAGCCAGTATCACTTTGGTTTTCATACACTTACTTTTGAGCAAAATTACCTTGTGTAAATGTCTGAAAAGTAGGATAATATTAAAGAATAGTGGGATTTACTTAAACTTGTTGCGAAATTGAATAGGTGTGAGGTCGGTATGCTTTTTGAAAAAACGCGAAAAGTAAGAAACATCATCATAGCCAAGTTTAAATGCAATTTCCTTTATTTGAATTGATGTTGCCAAAAGGAATCTTTTGCTCTCAAGAATTTTTCTGTCATTAAGAATTTCGCTGAATGTTTTGCCTTGAACGGTTTTAGTTATTTTGTTCAATTGAAAAGATGAAAGGTTCATCATTTGAGCATAGTCCGATACATTTTTTGGTTCTAAAACATACTTGTCAAGCAAGTCAGAAATCTTATCAAATTTATCGAGTTCGTAAGAATCTTTTTGTTCGAGTTTTGTAGTAGTCTGTATTCTGTCAAGTTCTATGAGCAATAAGTTTAGGTACGAATTTATTGATTTAGAGAAGTTCATTTTCTTGTCGCTCAGCTCGGTTGTCATAGAACGGATTAATGCATTTAATTTTGAATATTCATCTTCTGAGCATTCTAATACAACTCTTCGGCTTAATTTTTTGAGAAGTCTAATTTTTACGGACGTCTCAAAGTCAAAAATATTGCTGTTAAATTCAATAATCTGCCCTTTTGAGTTAGGGTTTATAGTCAAAGAATGGACTTGACCTGGGCGAAGCACAAAAGCAGAGTTGTTTTTCAAGTCAAATTTTTGGAAATCAATGATATGTTCGCCATTCCCAGAATTGAAAAAAAGTAATAGGAAAAAGTCGTGTCTATGTGTTTTTTGAACAATTTTTCCAGCCTTTAAAAGGTCTTCAATATCAATTATTTTGAAGTCTTTTACGGAATCAAATCCTAAATTAATTTTTCTGACTGGTATGTCGTTCATCGTTTGGTTTTAATTACCGCCAACTGGTTATAAACGATATAAATATAGCGTTTATCAGGATTTTAAACAAGGGATAACATAAGGCTCGTGTGTTGTTTATCCGGAATGGAATTTCCAAACAAATGGTCGAGGGGACTGGGAATTTGTGTAGTGTGTTTACGAGATACTTGGGTATAAATCATGGTGGTTTCTGGTTTACTATGTCCTAGCAGTACCTGTATATATCTAATGTCAATGCCCTCTTCCAATAAATGTGTAGCGTAACTGTGCCTAAAAGTATGGGCTGTTACTTTTTTCTTTACTCCTGCTCTAGTTTGGGCACGTTTAATAATCATTCGAATACTCGTAGTACTATATTTTGTAGATGCTTTGGATTCGATTAAATAATTGGTAGGGCAATAATCTGACAGATATCTTTGATAAAGAGGAATAATCGACTGTGGCATAGATACAAATCGGTCCTTACGCCCTTTTGAATTTAGTACCCTTATTTGATTTCGATATATATCAATATGGGCTAAGCGTAAATTGATCAATTCGCTTACGCGCAGCCCACAGCCATAAAGCATAGAGATGGCTAGTTTATGCTTTATATTTTTAATGGAACCAAGTAAAATACTAACTTCCTCTTTACTCAGAACGACGGGTAATTTTTGATCCTTTTTTGGTCTATTAAAATTAAATTGACTGATATTCATTTCAGGATACATTCGAACAAAGTGTTGTAATGCAGAAATGAATTGTCGTTGTGTTGATATAGACATTCCCTGCCGATACAGTTTTTCATAGCAATATCTATCCACCTCTTTTTGAGTAATAGATAAGGCTGGGTTATCACTCCAAATTATAAATTGCTTCATTAAGGATACATAGGTGTTAACAGTACTTTTGCTGTATCTTTTTGATAAAAGCAGATTTTCAAATGGTTCAATTGGTTTCATAGTCGAATGGATATAGCTACAAACTTAACGACAGACGACCGTAAGTTTTTTACGTAGTGTTTATCCTTTAGGAAAACTCCTCAGTGCGCAGGTCTGAAACAATTTCTAAACCCAAAAAAGTCAACTACACCTTCTCTCCCAAATAAATGGTAGCAATACCACCCGAAACCAACTTCCTTTCTTTACTCTTGAAACCTACTTTGGTCATGATGTCTGAGAAAGCTTGCCCTTCGGGAAAGGCCTCAACGGATTCTGGTAAGTAGGTATAAGCTCTTTTGTCCTTAGAAATTGTTTTTCCAATAGTAGGAATGATGTACTTGCTGTAAAACTTGAACGACTGTTTTACTGGAAATTTCTTAGGTTTTGAGAACTCCAAAACAGCTGCATGACCTCCCGGTTTCAAAACCCTCAGCATTTCGCTCAAACCTTTCTCAAGGTCTTCGAAATTCCTCACACCAAAACCCACAGTAATGGCGTCAAAAGTGTTGTCTTCAAAAGGTAAATTTTCAGAATCGCCATAAGTCAAAGTAATGCGATCATCCAACTTTTTCTTTTTGATTTTCTCATTGCCTTTTTCCAGCATACCTGTAGAAATGTCAACACCAGTCACTCTGTCAGGATCCATTTTCAAAGCTGCAATGGCAAAATCTCCAGTTCCAGTAGCAATATCCAATACCTGCTTGGGATTATATTGCTTAAGCATCTTGATGGCTTTCTTTCGCCAACGTTTGTCAATTCCTACGGAGAGAAAATGATTGAGGAAATCGTAGCGACCAGAAATGTTGTTGAACATATCTGCTACTTGTTCTTTCTTGCTGCCTTCTTTGTCGTATGGTTTTACTTCTGCCATTAGCCTATCATTGTGTGTCCCTCAGGATACTTATATCTTTTACTGATTACCTGTTTACCTAACAAATAGGCTAAGGTTAATGTTCCCACCCGACCTATAAACATGGCAATAATCAGTACAAATTTACCAACTTCACTTAATTCTGGTGTCATTCCAGTAGATAATCCAACGGTACTGGCTGCAGATACGTGTTCAAATATGAGATCCATGAAATCGTATCTGCCAGATTCTAAGAGGTCTGCCTCAGAAATGGCTAACACAAACGGACCAACTACATTTCCAATTACAAAGAACATAAAAATCGCATAGGCTTTCAATACGTCAGAATTGGGAATGGTTCTTTTGAATAGTTCTGTATTTTCCTTGCCACGAATCGTACCTATCACTGATGCCCAGATAATGGCAAACGTGGAAGTCCTGATACCACCACCTGCAGAGCCACTGGATGCACCAATGAACATGAGAAACAAGAATGTAATTAATACTGGGGTGGACAAAGCACCAGTGTCTACCACATTGAAGCCAGCGTTCCTGGTAGTCATGGATTCAAAAAGAGCCGTAACTAAACCACCAAATCCACTCTTACCATCTAGCACATTGTCATATTCAAAAATATAGAAGATAAGTGCGCCTATAAATAAGAGTCCAAGTGTGTAATACAAAGATATTTTAGTTCCAAACTCAATAGTTTTCCAGGGTTTGCGCATGCGTTCTCGCAATCTGCTAATCTCAAATAGATCGAATACGTAGATCATACCAAGTCCACCAAAAAAGAAGAGAATCATAATCACCGTATGCACGAAATAGTTGTCGATCACATCCGGATGCATCATGCCTCCCGGAAGAATAGATAAACCAGCATTGTTGAAGCCTGAAATTCCATGAAAAACTGCCTGATATAATCGGGTTCTGGGATCAGCGAAAACACCACCATCACCAAAACCTACGTAAAGTAGCAGGATGCCAATAATTTCAATCACACTGGCCCATACCACAATTTTAATGAGCATGGAATTGGCTTTGGCTACTGTGTTTTTATTGACGAAATCTTCAATCACTTCATGGTGTTTGATGCCAACACCAAATTTTGCCATGACCAGCATGAGCGCACCAAAGGCAATGGTGTTCAAACCACCTAATTTGATCATTCCAAGCACCACAATCTGTCCTTTTACGGTGAGTGCAGATGAAATATCTACAGTGGTCAACCCTGTCACACTCACAGAGGACATGGCAGTAAAGACCGCATCCGTAAAACCAATGCCATTGTGACTCATTTCAGGAAGCATTAACAACAGGGCCCCAACCATGGTCATCACAAAAATGGAAATTGTGAAAAGTAAGGCAGGATGGATTTTCATCCAGGGTCTGAATCGTTTTCTTCTGAATAGTCCTACTATGAGCACCATGAAAACTGCCAATTGGATGAAAATAGTCGTAAAATCCTCTATGTCCTTGATATCGCTCCGCGCAAAAATACCTCTTAGCAAGGCATCATTAAAGAAATTGTATGAAATCCCCTGTACAAGGAGTATGCACATGAGTGCTGCCTCAAACCAATGCTCTTTCAGGAAACGTTTAGGTTCGAAATCATAAATTAATCTGACAAAGAATCGAATGATGTAGAAGCTAAAGACCCCTTCTATCATCTTAAAAACCAAACGATCTTCTTCCGGACTCAATGGGAAACCATAGTAATAAACCAGAAGTCCCATGGCTCCCAAAACCGCAATAATGTTGAGCCCGCTCAAGATGTTAAGTACCTGACTTTTGCTGTCGTACAAGAAGATATTAACCTTTTCTCTGAAAGATCTCAAACTCATTTACAACAATGCTTTATGGTTTCTTGTAGAAGAAGTTGTTTGTCTATGGGAACAACTCCTGACTTTTCGCAAACGAGACCGCCTGCTAAGTTTGAAATTTGAGCAATTAAACTGTTGTCTAACGAACTGGCTAAACAGATGCTCGCCACACTGATCACAGTATCTCCTGCACCCGATACATCAGAAATATTTCGGAGATGCGCCGGGACATGTACATGAGAGCAGTTGTCGTTCAGGTACACCCCATGCTCCGAGAGTGTGATAAAGGTAATTTTATGGTCCAGTTTAGCTGCCAATTGCTTGCTGGCGATACTTAACGAGTTGATGTCCGATGGGTCAACTTCCGTATTTAAACCTTCCCTCAGTTCTTTTAAATTCGGTTTAAACAAAGTGACACCCTTGTAAGCCATGAAATTATCCTTTTTAGGATCTACGCAGGTAATGACATGGTTTTTCTGAGCAAGTTCGATGATCTTTTCAATCAACCCTGGCTGAAGCATGCCCTTATTGTAATCCTCGAGGATAATGGCATCTAATCCCTCATCAATTTTGGCCTGAATGTTTTTTAAGATGTTCTCCTGAATAGATTGTTTGATCGGGGCTGTGGATTCTTCATCCACGCGCATCATTTGTTGCTTATTTGAAATGACCCGGGTTTTTATAGTG
>JAUILH010000092.1 GCA_030433115.1 Bacteroidia bacterium
CCGTTAACTTCTTGAAGGCTTATAGAGCAAAAATGGGGTATGATCCCAACGAATTCGGGTTCATGGGATTCGATTTGGCCTATAACTATATTGGAGCTTTGGCACATTTTGGAACGGGATTCCCGGAGCGCGTAGGGCTCATTCACTCCAATGGGGTGCATACCAAATTCAACCTGGTTCAGGTACAGGAAGGCAGTGGGTTTGAGAACAGAAGTATCTACATCATTCGTTACGAAGGATACAACCTCATACAGGAACAATGATTGACAAGCACGGCATTGCTCAGGAGTTTCAATTGATTCAGGACGAAATTTGTGCTGGTCTTGAAGCATTGGATGGTCACTCTAAATTTCAGGAAGATAAATGGGACCGACCTGGTGGCGGTGGCGGCAGGAGTCGTGTAATCACCGATGGGGACTTACTGCAAAAAGGGGGCGTGAATTTTTCTGCAGTGCATGGTGATTTGCCCGATATGATGGTCAAAGAGCTTAAATTGAATTCAAGTGATTTCTTTGCCACAGGTGTGTCAATTGTGTTACATCCCAACAATCCATTCGTGCCCATCATTCATATGAACATTCGTTATTTTGAAATGGGGGATGGCACTTATTGGTTTGGCGGTGGGATCGATTTAACACCACATTACATTGATAAAGGCATGGCCAGTCAGTTTCACAAAGGTCTTAAGGCTGTGTGTGACAAATATGCTTCAAATCTATACCCGGATTATAAAAAATGGGCTGATGACTACTTCTTCAACCAGCACAGAAATGAAACCAGAGGAGTTGGCGGTATTTTTTATGACAGACAAAAAGATGGCCTGAGTAAACAAGAATGGTTCGATCTTGCCTGTGACCTAGGAAGGGCTTTTGTACCGCTCTACACAGAACAAGTTGATTTTGGTAGAAATAAGCCTTTTACAGAAGCCAATAAAAAATGGCAGCACATTCGTCGTGGACGATATGTTGAGTTTAACCTTGTTTATGATAGAGGAACCAAATTTGGTCTTCAAACGGCAGGACGTATCGAATCTATTTTGATGAGTTTGCCTCAAGAAGCGCACTGGTACTATAACCATCAACCAGAAGAAGGCTCTGAAGAGTTTGAAACGCTTCAGTTGTTGAAGAAGGATGTTGATTGGGTGGTTTAATCCATTGATTTAATTAATTAATATGGTTTTGTAAATTGATTGTATTGGAAGAAGGATGTTTTTCATTGTGAATATCAATACATTGACTACAATTTGAACGATGAACTCGAAAATAATTGACATAAACCAAAAGCACTTTATTAGTTCTTTTAAATATAATAAAAGTGAACCAGAAGATTTTGGACTAAAAAAGGTTGATGGAACGGATCACTTTGTTGATAAAAACGGAATCCTATGGAAAAACGAAATATTGTGGGATTTTGGTTGGGGGAATGAATATGGATTTGTGAGAATGCCAGAACCCAATTTTGAGCAGTTATGGGTTTTGTTGACTAAATCTAATGTTGAGAATAACTTGCTGGGTTCAGCTGAATTACTCACTCATTATCCAAATGAACTAAAGGAAAAGTTACAGACTTTATTCAATCGGAATGAGAGGCTGAATCGAAAATTGACTAAAAGACTTTCTCACTTGGAACTGTTAAATCACGTAACTAATCATTCAGAAGTAGTAGGAAAAAGACATGAACAAGTGGACGCTGATTATCACGAATGGAAAAAGTTAAAAGAGGATTTTGACCGATTAAAAACCGAAAGTCTAATAAAGCGAATCAGAAAACTGTAGCCTACAATTTATCCACAATTACTGTCGATTCCACTCCGAATTGCTAACCTTAGTTCTTAACCTAAAAACACTAACTTTAAAACTGTAACAGACATTTATACAATACCTTTTTGTGCCTAATCGGATGAAGAGTAGCATTATCAAAACTAAGTATGGTTATTTACATGTATTTGAAAAAACACTTTTTCATTCTCGTACACCTGACTTGACCAATTTTTCTGATCCAATTGAATATAAAATGCTACAGAATTATGGGAGTATAATTCTGTTTCACTTTATGGCATCTCTGGCTATCGTTTGTTACATGATATATACTCATGTCGACAATAACCAAATTGCTATAATGGTTGGACTAATGTCTCTGTTTGCGGTCTTATACATCATATTTAGTTGGTTTTCTTATGAGCCTAGAATTAATTTAAAGGATGTTGAAAGTTTAAAAGTTGTGCAATTAATACCAGGAGTGACGAGAAGCGGCGTTCTAATCAAATATAAAAATCGGAGCAAGCACAAATATTATTGGATTCCATTTAATTTATCATCTAAGGAATTTATAACCATTGAGGATGCAAAAGAAAAACTTTCTAAACATTTAAAGTAGCTATTTACTAGGATATAAACTCCATACCTCTCAGTCTGCTCAAAACCCATTTCTAGCCGTCCAATTAATTTCAAACCTTCTACAATTAACGTTTGGGGACTAAGACAGATCTATCTTGGCTTCCTACTTCACCACCCGCACATCATACCTGCCATTAATCCTTACATGATATGTGCCGGAAGGAAATGAACTAAAGTCGATTGAATTACCTGTACTTTGGATTCGTGTGAGCAACTTGCCAGACAAATCAAAGATCTCAACCTGCTCAATCAACAAGTCTCCTGCATCAATAAACAATTGATCACGGACCGGGTTAGGGTAGAGAGTAATCTGAATGCCATCCTTTTCCGAAACACCAGTGAATAGAGGAAATACTTCTACGCTCATAGTGTCGCTTGTACATCCATCATCCGCAGTAAGTAATACCGTATATGGACCGGGGCCAGCGTAAGAGTAGTTCGGGTTCTGAAGAGAGGACATGGCGCCATCACCAAAATCCCACTGCCAATTGGTGGCATTCCTAGAAGTGTCTGTGAATATGATTTGTCCTGATGCACCTGCGGTGTGTTCAAAACCTGCGGCTACATCATCTGTACCAATACGCCAGGTATCTAGGCTATCAAATACTGTAGTATGAGCCACTTGCTGCAAAAAACTGGCAGTCGTGGAGGAAATCCCGGCAGTGTAACTTAAGCCGACTGGAGATTTGCGCCACATTGTAGCATAGAAGACACAGGCAGTAAGGTAAGATCCGTTAATATTAGGGTGACTTTCATCTGCAGTATACAAGCCCAAACCGGGGTCCAATGTTCTACTGTACCACCATGCACTTCCTGCTGGGGCACAAATGGCGTCATGATCATTGGTCATTTCCAGATAAGAAGTTCTGAGCCTGTCTTGCATGCCTTCGTAGGTGCAAAGTGGTGGGTAAGAAGCGCAGTTGCCTTGATCACCATTCTCGCGTCCCCAGGTCATATAAAAAACGGGCTCTGTGCACGGATTGTTTGAATAAATAGAATCAACTAAAACATCTGCATAAGGGTATACATCTGTGGCAACCTGGGCAGGGGGGAAGCTTGGTTTCTGGCTTTGCTCCTGAAGCACCACATAATCCCAATCATCTGCCTGGATTTTACTCAAAGAAGTCGCATTTGTAGAATGCTGAATCAATTGATATCCCCCAGGGGTGTTAGAGTCGTAAATCAAAGTATCTCCATTGCTCAAAGCCAGTTGGTAAATTAGGTTGGGTAGGTTGTTAGCACCTGTATAGCTGTTTCCCAAGAACAGCGCTTTTTTTGTTTGAGCTGATACTCCTATAGACAGGAGAAGGGAAATGGTGAATACAATTGATTTCATAAATATATTTTTCATAGAAACGGGGAATAGAATGAAAGGATGCCTTTAAAATTTATCATGTAATACTTCAATATTGGATTCCAAAAAGGAGATGTTTTGAAAGGGGATAAAACAAAAAAGCGTCCCGATTCATCGGGACGCTTTTTTAATCATGTAATGCTCAATTACTTGACGAAATCAACCACCGCCTTGAAAGCTTCCGGGTTGTTCATGGCCAAGTCAGCCAATACTTTTCTGTTAAGAGTAACACCTTTGCTACTTAGTTTACCCATAAATTCGCTGTAGCTCATGCCGTGCATTCTAGCACCTGCATTGATACGGGTAATCCATAATTTTCTAAAGTTTCTTTTCTTTTGACGTCTGTCGCGGTAAGCATATGTCAATGCTTTTTCAACCGCATTTTTTGCTACTGTGTGGACATTTTTTCTTCTTCCAAAGTAGCCTTTTGCTTGCTTAAGGATCTTTTTTCTTCTGGCCTTAGCTGCAACGCTGTTTACTGATCTAGGCATAATTTTTAGTTTTTTGGTAGGCAGTGTTCCGAAAACGGAATCTTAATTGGACTGAATACCGGGTTAACGTTAACCGCACGCTTCTTGCGCGCTTATTTCATATTAAGTTGTAGTTTGATGTTGTTTTCATCCGCCGGATGAACCAATGTGGCATGGGTAAGAGCTTTCTTTCTCTTCTTAGCCTTCTTGGTCAAAATGTGGCTTTTGAAAGCATGCTTTCTCTTCAACTTACCAGTTCCAGTAACGGTAAACCGTTTCTTAGCGCTGGATTTTGTTTTCATTTTTGGCATTACTTATTTATTTAATGTATCCGCCTGAGGCGGATGGTTTTACTTTTTCTTTTTGGGCTGGATCATCATGATCATTTTCTTACCCTCTAGTTTTGGCATCTGCTCAACAATTCCAATGTCTTCCAATTCCTGAGCAAATTTCAATAATAGAATTTCACCTCTGTCTTTAAAGACAATGCTTCTTCCTTTGAAGAATACATAGGCCTTAACTTTTGATCCTTCAGTCAAGAACTTCTTAGCATGATTCAACTTGAAGTTAAAATCGTGATCATCCGTATTTGGTCCAAAGCGAATTTCCTTAACCACTACCTTAATTTGCTTGGACTTCATTTCCTTTTGCTTCTTCTTCTGATCATACAAGAATTTCTTGTAGTCAATGATTCGGCAAACGGGGGGATCGGCATTTGGTGAAATCTCTACCAAATCGAGTTCTTGTTCTTCAGCCATTTTTAAGGCCACGTGAGTAGCGTAAACACCCTGCTCAACGTTTTCTCCAACAAGTCTAACTTCAGACGCGTCAATTCTGCGGTTGATCTTATGCGGATCTTCCTGCTTTACTCGGCCTCTGTAGCCTCTTCTTCCTCCTTTTCTTCTTGGTCCTGCGATGGTTAAGTCCTCCTTTTATTTAATCTATTAACTTATTTATCTCTTCATTAACCAGCTTGATAAAATCTTCAGGTGAATAAACGCCTAAATCTCCATCTCCCTGCTTTCTGACTGATACTGAGTTAGCTTCTTCTTCTTTTTCCCCTATAATCAACATATACGGAATTTTTTGAAGTTCCGCATCACGGATTTTTTTGCCAACTTTCTCAGCCCTCTCGTCAATGAGCGTGCGAATATCGGAATTATTTAGCACATTTAAAATATTTCTTGCGTAATCGTGGTATTTTTCGCTCACTGGAAGAATGATGACTTGATCGGGTGTGAGCCATAATGGAAATTTCCCACCACTGTGTTCAAGTAACACTGCCACAAACCTTTCCATGGAACCGAAAGGTGCCCTGTGGATCATAATTGGACGGTGTTTCTCATTATCACTGCCAGTATATTCCAGTTCAAATCTCTCCGGTAAGTTGTAATCTACCTGAATGGTACCTAGTTGCCACTTTCTGCCTAAAGCATCTTTTACCATAAAGTCGAGCTTAGGACCATAAAAGGCGGCTTCTCCATATTCCACAACCGATTCTAAGCCTTTCTCCTCAGTAGCCTCAATGATGGCCTGTTCAGCTTTGTCCCAATTCTCATCAGAACCAATGTATTTTTCAGGTTTATTGGGATCTCTCAAAGACACTTGTGCAATGAAATCATCAAAACTCAAGGTCTTGAAAATGTATAGTACCAAATCGATTACATTCTTAAACTCGTCTTTTAATTGGTCTGGTCTGCAAAAAATATGTGCGTCATCTTGCGTGAAACCTCTCACACGTGTTAAACCATGCAATTCTCCACTTTGCTCATACCTGTATACTGTACCAAACTCAGCATACCGAACTGGCAAATCTCGATACGACCTTGGTTTGTATTTGTAAGCTTCACAGTGGTGAGGACAGTTCATCGGTTTCAATAAAAATTCCTCACCTTCGGCAGGTGTATTGATCGCTTGAAAAGAATCCTCACCGTACTTGGCATAATGTCCGGAAGTTACATACAAGTCTTTATGGCCAATATGTGGTGTCATGACCATTTCGTATCCTGCTTTTTGTTGTGCTTTTTTGAGGAAATTTTCAAGTCGTGCGCGCAAATCTGCTCCTTTTGGCAACCAGATGGGTAAACCTTGTCCAACACGCTGACTGAACATGAATAACTCTAGCTCCTTTCCTAATTTTCTATGGTCTCTTTCCTTGGCTTTTTCAACCATCTCAAGATATTCGGTCAACTCAGACTTTTTAGGAAAAGTGATGCCGTAAATTCTGGTAAGTTGTTTTCTGGTTTCATCTCCACGCCAATAAGCTCCTGCCAGACTAGTCAATTTTGCAGCCTTAATAAAACCTGTGTGAGGAATATGAGGTCCACGGCATAAATCGGTGAATTCGCCTTGGGTGTAAAAAGTGATGCTACCATCTTCCAAATCTTCCAATAGCTCCAATTTATATTCGTCATCGGCTTTTTTGAAGTATTCAATGGCGTCAGATTTGCTAATTTCTTGTCTGATGTAAGCATTTTTCTGTCGTGCCAGTTCCAGCATTTTGTCCTCAATTTTTTTGAGGTCATTGTCGCTCAAAGAAATATCACCCGTATCCACATCATAGTAAAAACCATTTTCGATGGGAGGACCAATTCCAAACTTGGTATCCGGATAATAAAATTGAAGTGCTTCAGCCATCAAATGTGCAGAAGAATGCCACATAGTAGATTTACCTTCAGTGTCTCTCCAGGTGAGTAACTGCAATTCTGAATCTTCAGTCATTGGGGTAGAAGCATCCACAACGGTACCATTAACTTTGGCAGCTAATACGTTACGGGCAAGTCCTTCGCTAATGGATAGAGCTACATCCATCGGACTTGCACCAGATTCAAATTCTCTCACGGAGCCGTCTGGCAAGGTAATTTTAATCATGATTGTCTAAAAATTTAGTCGGTAAATATAGTGTTAATTGCGTTTTTATTGAATAAAAAAAGCCACGCTTTGGGGCGTGGCTTTTAAATCGTTTAATTCTTTATCTATACATTCTTGTACCCCATAGATAAAATCATGGCGCCTTTCGTTCGGGTGATTACTTTTTCACCTTTTTCACCTTTAGAAATATCCTTTTCCTTAGCTGGGATCATGTAATTGATATACACTTTTTTAAGAATAAGTGCTTCAGCCTGCTCAGTTGTCATGCCGCCTTCAATTTTCTTAGCCTTAAGATTATCTAAAAGGGTAGTGGAAGACACGTCAAAAATACCACCAGTTACACCAGACTTAGACCACAACTCGGTTCTGTTCTGGTAGTTGTTTGGCTTGTCGTAGATTTTTACTTCAATGGCATCCGCAATTGATCCAGGATTGAAAGCCAGTTTATACTCGTTACTACTAAAGAAGAAGACTTCCACCTCTTTTCTTTGCTCAAAAGTCTTATAAATGAAATAGGACACTTTAGAAGCATCATATCTGTAAGGTTTAAGACTCTCTTTGGTTTCTTTCTTTTTTGCCGGGATTTGTTCAGATAAATCTTCCGGAACAATCTTATAAATGGTTTGTCCGGCGTTTTGATCAGACTTCTTATTAAACACCTGAGAAATACCTATTCCCGAAATGGCAAAACCTAATGTAATGGCAATTAATTTCTTTTTCATAATCTACGTTTTATCCGTTAACAATCTCGGTTCTTAATGCTTCAATTTTAACTGTCAACTCGTGCAATTCTTCCTGAGTCAATACAGGATTTTCGTAAGTTCCAGTTTCACTATCTACACTAGACTTAACAGATTCTAGCGAGTCGTAAGTAGCTTTTAAATCTTTTAAGTCAGCTTTCAGCTTGTCAAGTCCTGGTTCATCAATTTGATCAAGACCTTTAATGACAGAGTTAAGAACGTTCATCTGTTCTACAATGGTTGTGCCAAGATCTTCGTTGCCTGATTCTTCAAGTAGTTGAGATCCAATGTACATACCCTCAATCCAGGCGCCAGAGAAATAAACAGTTGATTCCTTTTTAGCCTCCGGATCTTCGTCAAAAATTTCTTCAGTTCTCCAGTTAATATCTACCAATACGTCCATCATACCCTGACGGTCTTCCATATTCTCTTCAAAAGATTGTAGTAAGTCTTCCGAGTCAAAAATTTTGGCCAATCCGGTCTCAGATCCCAGTTGTCTGATGACTCCCATGTAAGCCTGAGCTTCAGAGAATTTTTCATTCATCACAGCATAAGCCAGATCAGCAGAATATATCCCAAAGTTGAGTTTTTTGCTCACTTCACTTGTATACTCTCCAGCCTTTTCCGGATCATGTGTCAGTCCTTCAGAATAGGTGAGGCCTTCCTTGTTCATCATTTGAGCTACCTGAAGTGCAGTGGGTAACTGAATCTCTTCTTCCATTGATTCTTCACCTTCCAGCATTTCTGCTTCAGTTATTTCGGTATCTTCTCCAGAGTCAGTATCTGGTTTAACTTGAGCTTGTTCTTGTTTGCCAGATTCCTTGCTTTCCTCTTCTCCACATGAAGAAGCAAACACAAGTCCTGCAGAAAGTAGCGCTACGCTGATAAATTTCTTGTTCATAATTTTTGTCGAATTAAACGTCTGTACGAAAATAGTAAAGTTTTGATACAATTTTGATGTTAAATCTGTTCAAAGCCCGAAATTATTGCATTTGAATATTAACAAAGCGCAATTAGAACGACCGTTTTTTTGAATTGAAAGACATTTTTTCCGATCTTCTAGCCCAAATTCTAAATACTATGAAGAAAATTTTACTGTCTGTATTCGCTTTTGCCGTGATTGGAATGGCGGGTAACGCTCAAACGGTGCATCCAGATTTTGTGGATGGGGTAGTTTGGGTGAAATTAAAAGATGATGTGAACTCAAAGCAGTCCATTGATATTAAATCAGGTAAAGTGGTTAACAGAGCCCTTTCCGTGGATGATCTGGTCATTAAAAATATGGTGAGTAGTTACGGAGTCACTCAGGTCACTCAACCTTTTGCACACATTGACTATGAAGGCTTGAATAGGTTTGTCAAAATACAATTTAATGACGCCAGTCGGGTAGATGCCTTGTTGGAAAAGTTGAATGGGAACTCTAAAGTGGAGTTGGCAGAGAAAGAACCTATCTACAGAAAGACTTTAACGCCTAATGATCCTAATTTTAACGGGTCTAACCAATGGGGCTTGTTTCAGATTGGCGCCCAAAATGCCTGGAATGTATCTACCGGAGACGCCAATGTAGTAGTGGCTATTGTGGATGATGCCGTAGAGATCACACATCCGGATTTAGCATCTGTTATTTGGACCAATACAGGCGAGATTGCAGGAAACGGAATTGATGATGATGGCAACGGTTACATTGATGATGTCAATGGATGGGATGCTGCAGGAACCATGTATCCCAATGGAGACAATGATCCTAATCCGGATGCACCAGCCTCTAGTTTTGATCACGGAACGCATGTTGCCGGAATTGCAGGAGCGGCAAGTAACAACAATACGGGAGTTGCTTCTATTGGCTTTGGGGTGAGTTTGATGGCTGTAAAAAGTACAAGCTCGCCAACGACTTTGTCCAATACTTATGGAGGGGTAGTTTATGCCATCGATAATAATGCAGATGTGATTAACATGTCTTTTGGATCAGGTTTTAATTCAAGTGCATTTCAAAGTTTGATGAACTATGCAAACTCTCTGGGGATTGTATTGGTTGCGGCAGCTGGAAATGACAATGTGAGTTCTACTTTTTATCCGGCTGGATATAATAATGTGATTTCAGTAGCTTCTACCACAACTGGTGATGCAAAATCTGGATTCTCAAATTACGGAAGCTGGATTGATATTTCTGCTCCGGGTAGTGCGATTTATAGTACCATCCCTGGAGGAGGATATACTTACAAGCAAGGAACTTCAATGGCTTCCCCAATGGTAGCTGGCTTATGTGGTTTGATGTTGTCTTTAAACCCAAGTTTGTCTCCATCAGATATTGAGAGTTGTTTAACAAGTACTGCTGCCAATATTGACGGGGCTAACCCCAGTTATATTGGTCAGTTGGGTGCGGGAAGAATAGATGCGCTTGCCGCCATGAACTGTATTTCTGCTACATTGAACTGGGCCCCGGAAGCAGAGTTTTCCGGAGATATTTTAAATATCCTTGAAGGACAATCTGTGAATTTTACAGACTTGTCTATCTATAACCCTACTTCCTGGAGTTGGACATTTACCGGAGGAACACCAGGAACTTTCAATGGACAGAATCCTGGAGCAATTACCTATAATACAGCAGGAACTTATCAGGTACAATTAACAGTGACCAATGGAAATGGATCTGATACGGAAACTAAAACCGGATATGTAACTGTGAATGCCTTGACTGGTTGCGATACCATATCCAATACTTTACCAACAGATAACATTACGACTTTCTCCTGGACAGGAGGAGATGGTTTGGTGTCTGGTCACAACGCTTATGGATTGACACGATTTGCTGAACAGTATACGGGACTTGGAAGTACTTGGGTAACCGGTGCTGAGTTTTACTTTACAAGAGGTGAAACCAATAATCCTAATTCTGATATCACTATCATGGTGTGGGAAGATAATGGCGGAGAACCTGGTACAATGGTATATTCAGAAGATGTGCCATTGGAAGTGATTGAAGACAATGTGACTGGTCCTGGACCGGGCTCATTTTATATTACTAACGTGACATTCGATTTGCCGGTTCAAGTAAGTACAACCGATTTCTATGTGGGCTATTCTATAGAAAATGCTACATCAGCATCTGATTCAGTTGCATGTGGTATAGTTAATGTAACGGCAGATGGCGCAAGACCCAATAGAATGTTTATGTTCGCTAATGCCACGAATGCTATCGGAGCACCACCAAATTCATGGACAGATATTGAAACAGTAACAGGTGGAGGTCTTCAAGCTGTGATGCACATTTATCCAAGAATTACACAAACACCACCAACTGCAGTGATTACTGCGAATCCTAACCCTGCTTGTGTAGGTGATTTTGTGAATTTTGATGGAACGACCTCACCAAATAGTGTGAACTTTGAGTGGGCCATTAACGGAACGGGAACCCCATATCCAACAGGAGGTTCGCCATCTGTGGTAATGAATTCTGCCGGAAACCATATGGTATATATGGCGGCTTACAACTCTTGCGGCTTCTTACATATAGACAGTATGCAGGTTCAAGTGGATGCAACACCAAATGTAACTTTGACATCTACCACAGATACAATTTGTGCAGGTGCTTCTGTGAACTTAACTGCCTCAGGAGCGTCTTCTTATACCTGGACGCCAGGTGGAACTTTGAGCTGTACAAACTGTCCTAATCCAGTTGCTACACCAACCAGTACGTCTACGTACACTGTAGTTGGAACTACTGGAAACTGTTCTGCTTCTTCTGACTATACCATTGTTGTTGATGATACTCAGCCAGTCGCTACTTATCTGGTAAGTAGTGATACAATTTGTGAAGGAGAAAGCATCACATATAACGGTGCGATTTCTTCCGGTGGTAGTAGCTTTACATGGGCGTTCACTGGTGGAGACATCAGTTCGTCATCTTCACCAAACCCTACGGTTACTTATATGACTGCAGGAACATACAACGTAGACTTGACAGTTGGCAATACCTGTTCTCTAACAGACAATACGTCCGGTCAGGTTGTGGTTCAACCAGCTTCTGTTTGTAATGTAGGAGTGGGAGAGACACTTGAAGGTCAGATTACTGTACTATATGACAGAGCAAACACTAACCTATCAATTGACTTAACTGTATTGAACCATGCCAGTCAGCTGAAGTTAATGTCTGCCAATGGACAGTTAATAGAGATCTTAAATGATGCGAACGGATTGGTTCAGATGAATACTTCAGCTTTGGCTGCAGGTGTTTATATGATCGTGATCGAGCATAACGGTGAAAGAGCCGTTGAGAAGTTCGTGAAATAATAATTTAGAATTTTATTTGGAGCCCCTTTCGACTATCGAAAGGGGCTTTTTTGTTACCCCAAATACTTCTTTGCATAATGATTCGGGTTTCTATGGTATTTTTCTTTTTGGTTCATTTAACAGCCTATTCGCAGGTCCACACGGATGATATGACCGCTTATTTCTATGATGAAATCCAAGAACTTATATTTAGCAAACCTGAAACTTGCCATCAAATTCTGATTAAAGTTGAAGAAAGATGGCACCCCAAAAGTCGTAAACACAAAATCCTCCATAAGATTAATTTTATTGAAGACTCACTGTTCGAACACCACAATACATACTTAGATAAAGCTTACCTTTTCCGAATAGAAGGGGATAGTATTGTCTACCTGGAGAATTCTAGGGATAAAATTGAAAGAGAAATTATTGAGAGTAAGCGGTTGTTTATTGCCAAAGATTCGGGTATTTACCGCGTTGAAATATTTCAATGGGATACAAGTAAAGTTGATTACTCTTATTTCAGAAGACATTATGATTCCCTTAATAAGATGACAAAAACTTACTATAAAAATGTTAAATACAAACGAATAGAAGAATCTCTTATGACGGAGAAAAAACTTGACTCTTCTGTACTTAGGTGCCATTTTAATATTGTGAATTCGGATACCTCTCTTTGTAGAATTACTAAGCGTAGTATGCTTGAATCAGAAAGCGGAGACATCATAAAAGAAGTTCTATACGATTCTTCGATTAATAATGGGAAAGAGGTCTCTCAAACCAAAACAACTTATCAATACGAAATCATAAGGTCGAAAGAAGATCATAATAGAATTATAGGCTTTCGCTATTGGGAAAATGATTTTCTGTTGGGAGAGGCGCACATCAAGTACCAACTTAAAAGAAACTAACGCTTTACCGTCAAACGATTAAAACTTGACACCCGAACCTGCTCTTGTTTGTTAATCAAAACAAAAGCCACCGAAGGTGCCAACAGAACACCAGTGATTGATATGTAGGCAAAAATGCCCATCCCAATTGTCCAGATCATATATCCTGCAAAAGGAACACTGATTGCAAATATAATTATGGCCGCCAGTCCTGCCGCACCAGATTTTCGAGCCCTCAAGTCATTCACATGCACTTTGAAGGATTTGCCACACGAGTTACAGTTAACCTGAAACGAATTCCCTTTTTCTTTGGCCAACTCAGCTCTTGTATCACACAATGTTTTTTCAGCATATTCAGAAGTGCAGTGCGGGCACTTTGTAAAGACTTTCATATCAAGTTTGGATCACGCCAACATTATACGGCTTCTCTGCAGGTGCATTGTTTGCCATTTCAATTCCCATAGACAACCATTCTCTTGTTTCTGCAGGATCAATGATGGCATCTACCCACAATCGGGAAGCAGCATAGTATGGAGAAGTCTGTTCATCATAGCGAGACTTGATTTTGTTATACAATTCATCACGTCTCTCGTCAGTAATTTCTTCTCCTTTGGCTTTGAGGGAAGCAACCTCAATTTGCAACAAAGTTTTAGCAGCAGATGCACCACTCATTACGGCCAATTCTGCCGTAGGCCAACTGCAAATCAATCTTGGATCATAGGCTTTCCCGCACATGGCATAATTTCCCGCACCATACGAATTCCCCATAATTACGGTGAATTTTGGAACAGTGCAATTCGACATGGCATTCACCATTTTTGCACCATCTTTAATGATGCCCCCATGCTCAGATTTAGACCCAACCATAAAACCAGATACATCCTGAAGGAACACAAGCGGAATGTTCTTTTGGTTACAGTTCATGATGAAGCGGGCTGCTTTGTCTGCAGAATCTGAATAAATCACGCCTCCAAATTGCATTTCGCCCTTACCACTTTTAACCAATTCTCTTTGGTTTGCCACAATGCCTACTGACCAGCCATCGATACGCGCATAACATGTGATCAAACTTTTACCGTAGTTGGCTTTGTACTCAGTGAACTCGGAATTATCCACCAAACATTTGATAATATCTTTGGTTTGATAGGGCTTGGCACGATCTCTTGGCAGGATACCATAAATATTTTTAACCGGATCTTTCGGCATTTCAGCCTCCTTTCTATCAAACCCGGCATTTGGTGTATGACCTAATTTGTCTACCAGGTCTCTGATAGTTTTTAGGCAACTTTCATCGTCCTCACAATTGTAGTCGCAAACACCCGAAATTTCAGTATGGGTGGTAGCACCTCCCAATGTTTCGTTGTCTATGTCTTCACCAATGGCGGCTTTAACTAAGTATGATCCAGCCAGAAAGATCGATCCCGTTTTATTCACGATCAAAGCTTCATCACTCATGATGGGGAGGTAGGCTCCTCCTGCTACGCAACTGCCCATTACTGCAGCTATTTGAGGAATTCCCATGGAAGACATGACCGCATTATTTCTAAAAATTCTACCAAAATGTTCTTTGTCTGGGAAAATTTCATCTTGAAGCGGTAAAAACACACCGGCGCTATCTACCAAGTATATAATGGGGAGTTTATTCTCTATAGAAATCTCTTGAGCTCTCAGGTTTTTCTTTCCTGTGATAGGAAACCAGGCCCCTGCCTTTACTGTTGCATCATTGGCTACAACAATACATTGCCTGCCTTTCACATAACCAATTTTAATGACCACTCCGGCACCAGGGCATCCACCATATTCTTTGTACATGCCATCTCCTGCAAAGGCTCCAATCTCAATAGATTCAGCATCTTTGTCAAGCAACAAATCTATACGCTCTCTGGCAGTGAGCTTACCCTTACTGTGGTGTTTGTCAATTTTTTTCTTACCACCTCCCAATTCAACTTTAGCGAATTTCGTTTTAAGCTCAGAGAGCTTCATGCGCATAGCATCATCATTCTTGTTGAATTCTAATTCTTTTTTGCTTACAGACATACTTAATTGTTTCAGATCATCTCAAAGATAACTAAAGCTTGGATTTAGCAAAGTGACAAAGGCTGAAAAAATGGTGTTTTAAAAAAAGCTAATTGAATTAGGTCCCTCATTAAAAAGTAGATCTAATATTGACAGGTTGGGAAGGTGCCCATGCTTTTCATCGAAACACTGGTAATAGACAGGATGAGAGAAGCTGCTGGCCTTTTTTGGATGGATAGTTGATCTCAAGTCTTGGTCGGTATAGGTAATAAATTCGGACGTTTTTTTGATGGATACTTGTTTCCCTAAGCAATTCAACAAAGCATCCAAAATTGCGCTATTTAAATCTATCAGAAACTTTGGTTGAGTCAATAAGATCGTGTCGAAATAGGGGAGGTAGTCTTCAAAAAAAGGACTTGCGGCATAAGCTGTTTTAAGGCTTTTTAGGTGTTGTTTGATCCAGTCTTCAGAATAGTCGATTCTCACGTCCTTCATTGGAAGGTGATTTCTTCTATAAACGGGAACAACAAGGTTCTGTAGACCATTCGGACCAAAGATTTGGCAGCGACTCCTGTAGCTTTGTTTTATGAAATGCTCGTGCTGATCAATGGTGATTTCATCAGTAGATACAACCAGTGATAAGTATTCCAGGTTAGGAAAATAGTTGCTCGAGAGCAGCATGCTTAGTCAATTGCTGTAAAGACTCTATTCCATCTAATGCCGCCACCGAACATGCCCTGATCGGGATCAATGGACATCCAAATGAAGACGGCTTTACCAACCACGTGGTCTTCCGGTACAAATCCCCAGAACCTTGAATCTGCCGAATTATGACGGTTATCTCCCATCATCCAGTAATAGTCCATTTTGAAGGTATATTCTGTCGCTTCAGATCCATTGATGAAATATTTGCCATCTTTTTCTTCAATGTCATTGCCTTCATATACCTCAATGGCTCTTTTGTATTTGATCCAGTTGTCTTCCGTCAATTCAACGGTCATGCCTTCTGCCGGAATCACCAATGGACCAAAATTGTCTTCTGTCCAGTCAAATTTTGGATGATTTGGGTAAATATGGTGATAGTCGCATAAAGGTTGATTGCCAAGACGCGGGTTGTTGTCCATATATGAGTATTCGTAATATGTTCCATCAAATGAAATGTTTGGTCTTCTACCCTTGTTCTTTTTGCGCACACTGGATTTCCCAAACATACCCTCAAACTTCACTTTATTTTCCTTCGTAAGAGGAATTGACAGCACCACAGAGTCCAGAACAAATCTATTGTCGACCTGACGTCCTATAGGTTGGGCTAAATTGATGTGTGTAGGTGTAATGTCATAATTTTCTTTGAATTGCGGACCAAATCTGTTTTGGTAGTATGCGTTGATCTGAGGCAAACTCATGGTCGCAAATGCCTTCCTATCTTCAGGTTTGGCAGGAAAACTTACAAAATAGTTATACTGCATGTCTTCGAAATACTCTGAGGCCTTTCCATTCACGTACAACTGATTATTCTTAATCTCAATTTCATCACCAGCAATTGCAACACATCTTTTGATATAGTTTTCGCGCTTATCAACGGGTCTGTTTACCAAACCGTACATGTCTATCAGCTTTTGTCTGGCAATGGCTTCATATTTGGCTCTTTCTTTTTCAAAATCCATTGGAGATTTCCTGCTACCAATTATTTTTCTCTCTACATCAATGACATCTTTGTTCGCCTTGGCCCATTCATATACTGCTATATCGGTCAAATAATTCTTGTAAGTATGCCCCATCAAACCTTCTACTCCTGGATCAAAAATTGCGGTGTCACCAGCTGGAAAGTTGAATACTACCACTTCATTTCTCTCAACACTGCCCACTCCGGGAAGTCTTCTGTAAGGTCTTTTGGCCCATTCTACGTAGCTGTTTCTGTTTACATATGGAATGTAGTTGTGGAAGAAAGGGATGCTCAAAGGCGTATTGGGAAGTTTAGGGCCATAGCTCATTTTGCTCACAAACAGGTAATCTCCTACAAGTAAATCCTTTTCCATGGATGGGGTAGGAATGGTGAAAGGTTCGAAAATCATGGATCGGATGATACTGGCGGCTACTACTGCGAATAAAATGGCGTCATTCCACTCCTTTACAAGTGATTTACCGGTTTTCTTTTTCTTTTGTCCGGCTAATTGTAGAATGAAAACAAGTGCATGCCCGATAACCGGTAAACTAAAGAAGAGACCAATGTGATCACTGACTTTTCTTTCCTCTTCTTGTTCTTTATCATGCCAATCGGTCCGACCAAAATAAGTTGATTTATCGAATGCCAATTCTATCATACCCCACTGTGGTAAGAAGATCATCTTCAAAGTATCTTGTGCAGAGAATTTTTTGAAGATTCTGGCTGTACTCACATTAAGGACAATCATCATCAAAAAAGCCACACCTTCTGTTAACATGCCAATGCTATTCATGGTAAAGTAAGGAATGAAGAAGAACATCCACCACCAGGGTTGTTTCAAGATTTTTAACCAAATAAACAGGTTGTATCCTGGGATGTATCCTTTTTTAGGATCCTCACCGGCCTTTGCGAAAATTTTCGGAAGGGCGATAAAGTACACCGCTATCATGGTGTAGATGTATATTGAGAATATAATTTGAGATGTTGTCATGTCTTATATGTTTAGCACGTCTCTCATGGTGAAGACGCCCTTTTTATCTTGAATCCACTCAGCAGCGATGATGGCGCCCAGGGCAAACCCAT
>JAUILH010000093.1 GCA_030433115.1 Bacteroidia bacterium
CTTTCAGCATTTGTAAAACACGGCCGTCCCCTGCACCAACGTCCAAGACTTTCAACGCTTCGTTATAACGCTGTGAAAACTCATGCGTTTTTAAGATGTCACAAACATCTGCGGTAATGAGATCAATTTGCTCCTTTTGAGTTGGATAAAATTCATAGTCTTGCCCCTCATTTTTCAATTCCTGAACAGTTGCCAACGTTTCACTTTTCTTCGGAATAATAGAGTTATCGCTTTGTGCAGTTGCCTGAGCGTCCAGCGGCGATACGCTGGTCGCGTCTTGAAGCTTAGAGTGAGTTTGGATTTGCGTGATGGCGTTCATAGGATTGTCCCCTTTGTTTGTTGAGTATCACTTCGCTTATTGCCTGATTTCCTCGACTCAACGAGACGCCACACTTTGCAAGGGCGCGCAGCGGCTTCGCCCTACCTTGCAAATGGGGCAAACGTTGAGAGAGTTAGAAATCAGAGCCGGTAAGCAAGTGAGCTCAAAGAAAAGGGCAAGCCCATAGAAGGTCAGCACCAAGCCAATTACTCACTCTTAGCGTCAAGGCGTGAAACCGCAACGAAGCGGAGCGAGGCGCAGCGCGTCGCTTCAGACGCATAGCGTAGGCGTTGGGTGATTGTTTGCAGGAACTCAATGCCACATCGAGCTTGCTCGATACCAGGTGGCATGAGTTATCGCGGGAGGAGCGCAGCGACGGAATGAACCGAGCGCAGCGAGAACGCCCATCCAGCACATATCTCACCATGGACATCCTTTAGATAAGCAACTGTTCGAAATACATACAGTCAATGCAAACTTTAGAAGTCAAATAAGCGATAAGGTAACGCCGTCTTCCCTATTATCTAAGCGACATAAAACCTAGCTATGACTGAATTTAAAAAACTTTTGGATTTGCACTTTTTACGCACTTTTTCACAAAAACATACACTGGATGAATTAGAGCTAATGCGGAAAAAGCTCACGTTCATTGTTGACGAGAAACGTCAAAAAGAAGAGAACCCTGAAACTTTGATGGCTAAACGTGCGCTCAAGGCAGGCAAAATGGCCAAACAAAGGTTGAACAAAGCTGCAGGATTCATTTCTGCTAACGACCATGCAGCCTTTTATGACGAAAACCTACGTGCCCTGTATGCCTATTTATCGGAGAAAATGCACATGCAGGCGCACGACATGAGCAAACAAAACATCAAAGAGCAATTGGAGAACATGTCTGTGAGTACCAATACCGCTCAACGTTTTGTAGCGGTGTTAGAATCATGTGAAATGGCGAGATATGCTGCTTTCTCTCAAAATGCAAATGACATTTATGAGCAAAGCGTTGCTGTTATTATGGATGTTGAAAAAGAAATCAAATCAAGTTGATATGAAAGTTCTGATACTCACCATATGGATCTTGCTTACTGGCTTTATGAGCTGGGCCAACAGTGATTTCGACAAGGGAAATAAAGCTTACAAAGAACAGAATTATGAGCTTGCGGCAGAATCCTATGAAAAATTGATTGAAGCTGGCAAAGAATCTTCTGAGTTGTATTACAATCTGGGCAATACCTACTACAAATTGGATAGTCTCGGGAAAAGCAAATATTACTTTGAAAAAGCACTGAAGTTAGACCCTAATAATGAAGACCTTCAATACAACATTGACTCTATTGCGAATCCTTCCCTTCTGGATAACGTGCAATACTCCGAATCTAAGGGCATCAAAAAAGCTGTTTATTCCGTCATTTTAGGTCATTCTAAGAACTTTTGGTCTACACTCGGATTAATTCTTTGGATCTCGGGATTTGGGTTACTTGGAATCTATTGGTTCGTTAAAAAACGTTTGCTTCAAATGATTGGTTTTTACAGTGCCATTACCTGCATACTTGTCGCACTTATAGCCATCACCTTCACTTTCATGCACAAATCTCATCTTCAGAACCACCAAAAAGCCGTGGTTATGAAGTCGGAGGTAGACATCCTCACGGAACCATCGGACAATGCAGAAATGATCTTTCAATTACATGAGGGAACTACCATTGAGTTAATCGATGAAAACAAAGACTGGTGCCGCATTGAAGTAGATAACCAACAAGGCTGGGTTCTGAAAAAACATTTGGCCCTGATTTAAGGTTTCTTTCAGTCAAAATAATATATTTATAAGGTGTTTAAAGCCTTGTACACTACCCTATTATGCCTGGTTGGCCTCAACACCGCCAATGCCCAGTTGAGTACAGACAGTCTCAAGGCAATTCTCAATAACAGTTCCGATCCTAAAATCATCATTGAAAATGCCATGATTTTGGGAGACGTCTATCTCTATACACAAAGAGATTCCAGTTTTAGTTATTTAGAACTGGCAAGGAAATTATCTGAAAATACAAAAGACACCCAAAGTCTGATTAAGAGCACTGCCATGTTGGGCTGGTCCTACCAATTTACGGACCCTAAAAAATCGGCAGAATATATTTTTACCGCATTGGAATTGGTTGAGCAATCTCGTTTTAATGAAGAAAAGGAATTTGTTTATAACAGTGTTGGTACTCATTATCGTTTACACAATGACCTTGATAAGGCCATTGAATATTACAATAAATCATTGGCGTTAAATCAAAATATCGGAGACAGTTTAGGATTGGCAGCGGCTTTCAACAACCTGGGAATTGCCTATATGATGAAAGCTGAATACGACAAAGGAATCGACTATTGGTACCGCTCATTAGAAACCAAGCTAGCCCTGGGAGAAGACATCAGTGCTGCCATTACCATGTCTAATATTGCCATCTATTACAAAGACATTGGCAAGACTAAGGAAGCGAGAGATTTGATTGAAGAAGCTCTTAAAATTGACCTCAAGTACCATAATATGGAAGGCGCTTCCAAATCCTACATCACTCTTGGACAACTTCAAAAGCAGGAAGGACAAATTCAGGAAGCGGTTGAATCCTTCAAACTTGCTTTGGCAACAATGGACTCGCTAAACACACCTTTTGAAAAACAGGAACCTTTATTAGAACTCATTGCCATTTGCGATTCAACAAACAACTACGAATTGGCTTACAATTATCTCCAGGACTACCTTGAGGTGTACAAACAATTTAATGACCAATCGACTGAGCGGGTTACAAAGGAACTTCAAACCAAATATGAATCTTCGGAAAAAGAACGTGAAAACCTTCTGCTCAAATCTCAAAACAAAGATCAGGAAATCAGACTCAAAGAAACTGAAGTCAAGCGCAAGGAAGAAGCTGCCCAAAACAAAGTTCAGGCTGCCAATAACAAAATACTCATTGTTGTTCTGGTAGCCGCCATACTGGCCTTGATTAGCATTGTGTGGGTGCTTAGGAAAGTACGTTCTGCTAAAAAGAGCATAGAAATTCAAAAACTCATTGTAGATCAAAAGAACCAGGAGATTACGGATAGCATCAGTTATGCTCAGCGACTTCAAAATGCGATTTTACCAAGCGTTCATGACTTGGAAACAAGCTTCAAGGACAGTTTTGTCATCTATCAGCCAAAAGACATTGTTGCCGGAGATTTCTTCTGGATGGAAAAAGAAAACGGGCATATCTGGCTGGCAGTGGCAGACTGCACGGGACATGGTGTTCCGGGAGCTCTGGTCAGTATTGTTTGCGCCAATGCCCTGCATCAAGCCCTCTACGAACTGAATAAACAAACACCTGGCGAATTGCTCACCGCTACAAGACAATTGGTCATAGAGCGCTTATCTCGTTCAAATTCCAACGTAAAGGATGGCATGGACATTTCTTTAATTAAAATCTCAGGAAATACGATACAGTGGGCAGGTGCCAATAATCCGTTATGGATTCTAAGACATGACGCTTCTGAAATGGACATATTGCCGCCTCACAAACAACCAGTAGGACAACATCCAGCGCCCGTTGATTTTCCAACTCACACCTTCCAATGCACAGCAGGCGATCAACTCTACTTGTTTTCAGATGGCTATCCTGATCAATTTGGCGGACCAGGCGACCGACCAGGTGGCAAAAAGTTTAAGAGTAAGCGATTTAGAAGAACCATTATCTCTGTCGCCAATCAGCCTATGACTGACCAAAAAAAGCACCTCCAAAAGGTTCTTGAAAATTGGATGGGTGACCATGAACAGCTGGACGATATCTGTGTTATTGGAATAAAAATCGCTTAACATTCTTTAACACGAAATCGACAACCTCTCTCTTCTTTCCTGCGTAAAACAGGCAAAACGAATAATATGCTACTTAAAATTTTAATCGCGAATCTGCTTGTGTG
This sequence comes from Bacteroidia bacterium, assembly GCA_030433115.1. GTDB lineage: Bacteria > Bacteroidota > Bacteroidia > Flavobacteriales_D > JAUILH01 > JAUILH01. Next base: position 4,253 of record JAUILH010000093.1, read on the forward strand.
TTTTGTCGTTGCGACTTTTCTATACATCACACAAAACAAAGACAACAACCGTCAGGGGTTTTCCTTACTCTACAAATATTCTATCATGAGCAACGTTTTGATCATCACTGGCATGATGGCTAAATGGGCGTTTATGTAGACTTATTTACATAATTATGGTTTTTCGTACTACTCTATAATTTGGTTGTTATTATTGTTCTATCTTGCGCGTACACAGATATGCGCATATTCATCCTTTTCGTATGTATTTTTTCTAATATTACAATCGGTGTAGGTCAGAAAGATTCTTTGAATCACAAGAGCTATGAGGTCAGGTTTGATTCACTGACTTTCTCCATGGACTACTTAGAAACATGGCAGAATATATTCTCATATAAAGAACCATTTTCTTATTTCTATCCAATTGACACAACCCAACTTGACAAATACCCACTTGGGCACATCCTTACCTGTTACAATAATGAAACTCTGGACACTCTATATCAAATTATGGTTCCAGAGACAGATTTACTTCACTTTCAAGATGATTTTGTAGTTGGCTTAACTGGTTTTCAATACTTAACATTTTATATTCTTGATATGGTGTCTGGCAAATTATTGAGTTTGTACAGTATCAATATGCTTGAATTTAAATTGGACAGATTGGAATACAAATACTTCAAGAAAACCTATCCAGAAGAAACAAAACAACTCCTGAAGATCAATCATATCAAAAAAATTGGCCGATATCATTATGTGAATGTAGTGACACCTACCATTGAATATGAACAAATATTGGATAAGTATCTCGAATATAGCAGATTTGACAACACACTTATTCAAAATCATCTGGGAGAATTTGTAACAAGTACGGCAGGTATACATTGGTACGATTATGAGAATCCAGATATTAATATTAAATCTCGAAGAGGCGTGCCAATTCGGTTAGAAATTAACCAGTATCGAAAAGACTCAGTTCGCAAAATCGAAAACCAGGTGAGACTCTCAATTAAACTTGATCGAAAAACCAGAAAAAATTAACTGTAAACGGCAACTCCCCCCTTTCACTACAACCGCTACTCAGAGGAGGAACGACGAAAGAGTCTGCCGCTTGATAACAACTCACAACAAACAGACTAATTAGCTGCACTCTGAGTGGCGTTCGATTGCTTGGTTTCGTTTTCAGAAGATCAGATTGAAATACAAAGTAGCAAGCTTCTGACTAAATCAATTGTAGGATATAAACCCCAATGGCAACCACCCCTTCATTACAACCACTACTCAGATGAGGAACGACGAAAGCGTCTGCCGATTGATAACCACTCACAACAAGCAGACTCATTAGCTGCACTCTAAGTGGTGTTTAAATTGATTAACCTAGGATGCTTATGTTCTCAAAGACACCCACTAATAATGAATCCTCACCTCCGTAGCCCCGTATCCATACTCTCGGTATGACGCATCATGATATTCAATAGATGGATGTCTGTTAAGAATCAATTGAATCTCATTCTTCAACACCCCCTCCCCTCTGCCGTGTATGATGATCAAACGACCAATATGTTTGTTTTGAGCCTGATGTAAAAAAGACTTGAATCGACTCAGCTGCACCTGGATGATCTCACTATTATTCATGTGTCGGTGATCATCCAGAATCTCTTCGATATGCAAATCAATTTCCCAGGTCTGCTCACCTTTTGACATGAACTCAGTGTGCCTGGTTTGCTTGTTCAAGATTCGCTTTTGCTGATCACTTAAATCGGCCTGAACCTTTTCATTAACCGCACTGGTACTTACCGTATAATCCTGAGAATTAGATTTGGGAACCAGGTCCTTCCTGAGGCAAACCTGATCAAATCCATCTTCAGTTTCTACTAAAAATTCATCGGCAGACAAAATCTCCTTGATGATTCCTCCTCCCGGCTCATTCAAAAAGCTAACTTTATCTCCCAATGCGAACATGCCTGCAAACATACAAAGCTTGTCATTAAACATCAATACAATGAACACACATAATCCCTGGAAAACCTTAGATACTAAAACCGTACATGAATCTCCATGGATCAAAGTAGACCATCACAAAGTCATTAATCCAGGTGGATTCGACAGCTTTTACTCTACCATTCATTTTAAGAATTTAGCCATTGGCGTCATTCCTATTGACGAAGACATGAACACCTACCTGGTAGGTCAATTTCGCTACCCTATTGAGGAATACAGTTGGGAAATCCCCGAAGGTGGTGGCGATAGAAATATTGATCCAATAGAGTCCGCGAGCCGAGAGCTTCAAGAAGAAACAGGCATTACAGCCAAAGAATATCGTCATCTGGTCACCTCACACATCAGCAATTCTGCCACAGACGAAAAAGCCATTATTTTCATGGCCAGAAATCTTGAATTCGGAGATGCCAATCCGGAAGACGACGAAGAACTCCAATGCAAAAAGGTCTCTTTAGCGCAACTTTTTAAAATGGTAGAATCCGGAGAAATTACCGACAGCCTCACGATAATGGCGGCACAGAAAATTGAACTGATGTTACTCAAAGGGGAATTGTAACCACTCAACGATTCCTGACTTCCTTTGATAGTTTTTTGTGCGATTGTGTTGATATACTGATTATTTTTAGCTCATAATCAAAAACAACAAATACATGTTCGATATTAAAGACATCATGGACAAGGTAGATATGGATTCCATTAAAAGCCTGGCAAAAAAAGCTGGTCTTAGCGAGAGCCAAACATCCAAATTAACCGATCATGCTGCAGACGCTGTTAAATACAGAGTCAATAAAGAAAAGGCCCGTGGAAATGAAGACAAAGTGGCTAAATTATTGTCGGAAGACGACAACACAGAAGAGGAAACAAAATTGGCTTCAAAAATGGAAGGCGACTTTGTATACAATTTAACGAACAAAATGGGACTTCCAAAAAACATTGCCGATCAGCTTAAGGGAGGCGTTATGAAAAATATGCTCGGAGGGATTACCAAAAACCTAAGTTCTATGAACGTCAATAATCTGGACGGTATCATGGACAAGTTCGGCGACAACGATATGATCGACGGATTCAAAAAGAAATTTTCTAATCTATTTTAATATAACATCATGGCAGTTTTAAAAGTAATTGAAGTCCTTTCTAACTCTGAGAAGAGTTGGGAAGATGCAACCGCAAAAGCAGTAAAGGAAGCCTCTAAAACCGTTAAAAACATCACCTCTGTGTATGTTCAGGACATGAGCGCCACCGTTAAAAACGGAAAAGTAAAAGAGTTTAGAGTAAACCTTAAATTGACTTTTCAGGTTTACAAATAATTTGTAGATTTAAAATCCTAAAATTTTAAACCAAAAAAACAACATATCATGGGAAAATTTGAAGTATACAAAGACGCAAAAGGAGAGCACAGATTTAGATTGAAAGCTGGAAACGGAGAGCCAATCTTGGCAAGTGAAGGCTATACAACAAGAGCTGCTTGCGACAATGGTATTGAGTCTGTTAGAAAAAATTCTGCAGACATGAATCGTTTCGAAATCAAAGAAGCTAAAAACGGAAAATTTCACTTTAACTTGAAAGCTGGGAACGGTCAGGTAATTGGTACCAGTCAGATGTATGCCAGTGAGTCAGGTGCGAAAAACGGATGTGAGTCTGTTGGAAAAAATGCCCCGGACGCTGAGGTAGTTGAAGTAGAGTAATTTTAAATTTCATAATCTTAATTCCCTGACATTCGAGCTTTGCGAGAATTGTCGGGGTTTTATTTTTTTATACCATGAGTCAAGACACCACTCAATTCAAAGAGCACATTAACACAGGATATACCTTCAAAAAAGATTTCATTACTATTGGAGGCGCCATGCTAAATGGAGAACCTGTTCCAGATGCACACGTAAAAATCCCATTAAAGACGCTGAATAGACATGGATTAATTGCAGGAGCGACAGGAACAGGAAAAACGAAAACACTCCAGGTAATTGCCGAACAATTGAGTGAAAAGGGTATACCCAGTGTTTTGATGGACCTTAAAGGTGACTTGAGCGGAATGGCTCAACCAGGCGCTTCCAACGATCATATTGTTTGGCGTCACGGCTCAATTGGAAACCTGGCATATGAGCCAAAAGCCCTCCCTGTTGAATTAATGAGTATCTCTGATGAGGCAGGTGTTAAACTAAGAGCCACCATTTCAGAATTTGGTCCGGTTCTTCTATCTAAAATTCTCGACCTAAACGATACACAATCAGGCATCATTGCTATTTTATTCAAGTACTGTGATGACAATAAATTACCTCTGCTTGACTTAAAAGATTTGAAAAAAACTTTACAATTCATGACTAATGAAGGTAAAGAAGAACTCCAAAAAGAATATGGCAGAATTAGCACCACATCCGTCAATACCATAATTAGAAAAATTGTTGAGCTAGAACAGCAAGGTGCCGAAAAATTCTTTGGAGAAAAATCATTTGATGTAGACGATTTTGTTAGAACGAACGCTGAGGGAAAAGGCATGGTTTCTATCATCAGACTAACCGATATCCAGGATAAGCCGAAATTATTTAGCACTTTCATGCTTAGCTTATTAGCGGAAGTCTATTCAACCTTTCCCGAAAGAGGGGACAATGACACACCAAAGCTGTGCATGTTTATTGATGAAGCACACTTAGTGTTCAAAGAAGCCTCTGACGATTTACTCGACCAGATTGAAGCCATTGTGAAATTGATTCGTTCCAAAGGTGTGGGAATTTTCTTCTGTACGCAAAACCCTACAGACGTCCCAGATGAGGTATTGAGTCAGCTAGGACTAAAGGTTCAACATGCCCTAAGAGCCTTTACAGCAAAAGACAGAAAAGCCATCAAGAGGACTGCTGAAAACTATCCTGACAGTGAATTCTATGAAACAGACAAGCTGCTCACTCAAATGGGAATAGGAGAAGCCATGGTCTCTGCACTCAATGAAAAAGGCATCCCTACGCCATTGGCAGCCACTTTGCTAAGAGCTCCTATCAGCAGGATGGACATTTTAACGGACAAAGAAATCAAGGAACTCGTCAGTAACTCCAAATTGGTCAAAGAATACAATGAAGATATTGATAGAGAAAGCGCCTTCGAAATTCTAACTGAAAAAATTGAGCGTGCACAAGAAGAAGCTCACAAAGAAAAGGTTAAAGAAGAGCAGGCAAAAGCACGTAAAGCAAAAACAAGGAAGTCGACTCGACAAAAGAAAGAAACCAGTACAATAGAAAAAATTTCTAAAAACACAATGGTCCGACAGGTTGGACGCTCTTTTTTCAAGGAACTTGCCAGAGGAATTTTAGGTATTCTCGGAATCAAAAGAAGACGGTAATGAAGCATTTTTACCTCCTAAGTATTGGATTAGTCCTGATCAGTTGTAGCAATCCGGAAGCCAGTGAAGACAACGAAAATCAGGCAGAAGATCAGCGTCCTGATAGCACTCAACACAATGATTCGGATATGCCGGAACAAAACACAAAACCTGAAAATTCTGAGCTTGAAGAAGCCCATGACAGAACTGTCGTATTCTACAACGTAGAAAACCTATTCGACACTGAAGATGACCCGAACACATCTGATGACGATTTTACCCCAGATGGATTTAAACAATGGGACGAAACCAGATACCTAAAAAAAATCAATGATCTATCAACTGTGCTGAGCAGCATTTCCGATGACAATCCTGCTTTAATTGGGCTGGCTGAAATTGAGAATAAGAAAGTTCTGGTTGACTTAATTCATGCACCTAAACTGAGAGGCAAAAACTACTCCATTGTTCATGAAGAAAGTCCTGACAACCGTGGAATAGATGTCGCTCTTTTAATCGATGAAGATGTGTTCAAATATGAGTACCACGAATCGATTAGAATAGACTTTCCATGGGATTCAGATATCAAAACCAGAGATATTTTGCATGTGGTCGGACATTTTCAAAACAACGACAAAGTCCACATTTTTGTAAATCACTGGCCAAGCCGACGAGATGGCATTCCTGAAACCGAACCGAAAAGACTTGAAGTAGCTGGAAGACTGAGAGAAAAGCTGGATGACATATATCTGGATGAAAATGATCCCAAAATCATTGTAATGGGAGACTTCAATGACGGTCCTGACAATAAAAGCGTTGAATACGTATTAAATTGTATGAACACCAATTCTGTTTTAAAAGGGCAACACGATTTAAAAGAAGATCAATTAATGAACCTGTCCTATCCTCACCTTCTAAGCATAGATTTCAAACACAATGAACTAGGCACACTTGTTCATGATGGTCAATGGGAAATATTAGACCAAATGATGTGCAGCCAGGCAGCACTGCTCAACAAAGAGGGGATTGTAGTTGAATCTATCGGGGCATCTATTTTCAATCCCGACTGGATTTTGTACAAAAGAAAAGATGGATCGTCAACACCCAACAAGACCTATGGCGGACCAAAATACTACGGTGGCTATTCAGACCATTTACCTGTTTACCTCACATTAAAAAACGCTCAGTGAAGACATTAAAAGACATCAATACCAGAGGACCTAAAAGCTGGAACAAGGAAGCCTACAAAGCTAAAAATGAAGTGTTGTTTGAAGAAATAGCGGCTATGCAAAGAATCATGATGGCAGAACAAAAACAAAGCTTACTCATTGTTTTACAAGGCATGGATGCATCCGGAAAAGATGGAACCGTTAGAAATATCTTTAGTCAGGCAAATCCAAACGGTTGTAGAGTCCACTCATTCAAAAAACCAACAGACGAAGAATTTGCCCACGACTTTCTCTGGCGTGTGCACAAAGTCACTCCAGCCAAGGGCATGATTCAAGTCTTTAACCGTTCTCACTATGAAGACATTTTAGTGCCTTCTGTATATGGCTATATTGACAAAAAAGTCATCAAAAAGCGTTACGAGCAAATCAATCACTTTGAATCCTTACTTGAAGCCAACGGGACCAAAATCCTCAAGTTCTATCTGCATGTAAGCAAGGACGAACAATTAGAACGTCTCAAAGAGCGCGTTGACAATCCATTAAAATATTGGAAACACAACGATGGAGACTGGGATACCAGAGAACGTTGGGATGATTTCATGGACGTCTACGAATCCATATTCAAGACCTGCAACACTCCCAGATGGCATATTGTGCCAGCTGACAGAAACTGGGTAAAAGTTCATTATATCGCCAGAGAGATTCATAAAACCATGAAGAAGATGAATTTCAAATATCCCGGATTGGTTTCAGAACGTTTCGGCAGCAAGGCATAATGTACTTTAAATGCCTCATAGGATCTTTCATCTTCTGGCCATATTATTTTCTGGCTAAACTGCCACAACGTCTTTTGGCGCTTTTACACCATCTGTTCGTTGTCCCTTTCACCAGTTTCGAGAGGAACCAATACAACCGACCGCATTTATCTGCAACTAAAAGATTCTTGAGTAACTTACTTTGGTGGGTTGCCACTCTGGTTTCAAAAATCATAGACATTAGTGGTTTATGGGAAATGATGGATTGGATCTTTATAATATTCAAGCCCAACACCCGCCAAATGACTGAATTGGAAATCTCTGAAGCCAAAAAGGTATTTGGAGATAGCTTGCCTTACAAAGCCATTAGAATTGATGAAAAATCTTTATTCGCCTGGATCGGAGCCAAATCAGAAGGGAAATCTCAACTGGGTTTGGTCACTTTCAGAACCGTTAACTTCACCAGAAAATTGAACTGTCAACCAGGCAATCTTGATTCTGGCTGGCTCATCCACGAACTGGTTCATGTGAGTCAGATGCAGACACTTGGGGCTCAATATCTTTATGAAGCACTGTATGCCCAAAAAACAAGTGGGTACAGATATGGCGGACAAAGCACCTTGAAAGAAGGCCATAAACTACATCATTTCAATTTAGAACAACAAGCCGAGATTGCCCGGCACTACTACAAGTATTGTGTTCACGGAGAAAGAGAGCCTAACATTTATAAAACCTACATTGAGGCGCTTAGAAAAGGGGAATTTTAATTCCACAAATTTCGATTGAAATCCATTGAAATATAAATTCAAGTTACTATTTTTGAAATCTCAATAGCTGCTAATAAATTAAAAACTTCTAAACTAAGATTCATTCAAGAGATCATAACGTGAGATTTCTTAAAAGATAAAGGTGCAGCTGCATGAGGATATTTCTTTCCATATTTTTCCTGGTAACAGTAAAATTGTCCATTGCTAATGTTAATTTGGTCAATATGCCTTCAGTCACACCAGATTCAGGCATAACGGTTGGAGAAATAATTGACACCACACAATACTATGTAAATCAGGCCAGGTCTGTCATAAAACACATCAGAGACTCTAGCCTATTCGCTGATTTTTTATCTTCTGATGTTGTCTACCAACTACCTATTGGTATTCGAAAAGAGATTGGCGGGCACGAATATATCATAGGCATCTCCAACGTAGACTTATACCCAACACATGCCTCCTTAACCGCATACATGTCTTTTGAAATTCCTCAAAATGGGCAAACCATTGAGTTTATGGCAAAGGACATTCACTTTACAAAAGATGGAGGACTAACGGGAAATGCCAGATTAGAATTAATAAAAGATGTTGAAATTCCAATCGGATCAAGTACGCTCACCTTGCTTAAAGGTCAAGGAGACACCTACGTGGATTGGGATTGTGATGGATTTCAGAGTATGGGGATTAAAGGGGATGTTACCTTCCCTGAAAACTGGATGATTCCTGCCGATACGAGTACCGCCCCGGATTCTGTTGTACATGCGCGTTTTCAAACAGTGATTACAGAATGGTCAGATTTTATTGCTTCCCTGGACATGGACCCTTTCGAAATAAAAGGACTCAATGGTGTGGATTTTACGGTAACAGACGCAGTAATCGACCTAAGTGATTTAAATAATCCCATCAGCCCAAATTTCCCTCAAGATTACCAAACAAACTATATGCCTCCGGGAAATCCGAATCTTTGGCAAGGATTCTATTTAAGACAGTTAAATGTTGAGCTACCCGAAAAATTTGAAAGACAAGACGGTCAGAGGACAAGCTTTACTGCCCAAGATTTGATAATAGACGACAATGGCCTGACAGGGAAATTTTATGGGTTAAATCTCATTGCAACAGATCAGGGAAGTATGGGTGGATGGGCCTATTCGCTCGATTCTCTTGGCGTTGAGTTGATGGCAGGTCAATTTATATCGGCAGGCTTCAATGGAGAAGTCCAGGTCCCCGTTTTTAAGGAAAATAGCACACTGGCCTACACAGGGATTATTAATCCTGATGATGATGAGTATATTTTTTCAATACAAACCAATGATTCCCTTGAAATGTCCATGTGGAAAGCACAGGTCGATCTCTACCCAACCAGCTCAATAACAATTGCTGTAGTGAATGATAAATTCCGTCCTAGTGCAGATCTTACAGGTCAATTCAGCATTAATGCCGGATTAGGTGGGGATGACGACGGAGCGGCACTGAATTTAGCAGAAATCAGCTTTGAACACCTTGTGGTTCAATCGGAAGCACCCTACCTTCAAGTTCAATCATTTACCATGGGCTCTCCGGCTCTCCAAGAAAAAATGTCGGATTTCCCAATCTCTATCAATAACATAGGACTTACCAATCGACCAAACAATGAAGTATCATTAGATTTTGATTTGATCGTCAATTTTGTAGGGGAAAGTAATAATGCTTTTGGAGGAGATGCCGGAATTAGCATTATAGGAAAACTCGACGAATCCAACTCATGGCAAAGTTGGAAATATGAAAGAATACTTGTAGACACTATCAACGTCAATGCCGATATAGGTGCTGTAAAAATGGAGGGACAAGTTGTTTTTTATGATGAAGACCCTTTTTATGGAAAAGGATTCAGTGGTTTTGTAAAACTTGAAGTAGAACCCAAGATAGAAGTTCAGGCTTCCTGCATCTTTGGAACAGTGAACGACATGAGGTATTGGTATGCAGATGCCTTAGCTAGTTTTGATCCTGGCATTCCTATTTTCACAGGCGTGGCCTTGTATGGTGTTGGCGGCGGTGCCTACTACCGAATGAAACAAAGTTCCACACCATCCGCAAGTTCACTAGGGAATTCAATATCTGGAACAACCTATGTTCCAGAACCTAACAACGCTTTAGGTGTTAAACTTATGGTCAAAATTGGCACATCTCCAACAAAAGAATCCTTCAATGGTGATATTGGACTTGAAATTGTCTTCAATAATTCTGGCGGTGTGAATCAAATAATGCTTTATGGAAATGGTTATTTCATGACCCCCCCCTTAGTAAGTGACATTTCTAAACTCAAAGAAAAAACAGAGAAGCTAGCGAACATTGAAGCTAGCTTAAATCAAGTTACAGGTGGACTCGTCGGAAGTAAATTAGACGATTTTAACAACTCTGTGGACAATCTTACAAAGGACGGAAATTTGGCCGCAAGCATTTTCATAGAATATGACATTCCGAATCAGACATTACATGCCAATCTAGACGTATTCGTCAACATTGCCGGTGGGTTAATGAAAGGCGTTGGACCTGGCGGACTGGCAGGAAATGCAGTATTCCACTTTGAACCAAGTAAATGGTACATACATATTGGTAGACCTGAACCTGGGAAATACGTCGGTGTTGATTTTGCTGGATTGGCTCAGGCAACCACATACTTCATGGTAGGCGATGATATCCCACCTCTTCCCCCTCCTCCATCCAATGTCACCAGCATACTTGGACAAATGAGTAGCACTGGTCAACCAAGTCCTTTTGACATGGCTTCTGGAAAAGGATTTGCTACGGGTGCAGCTTTAAATATGGACACAGGAGATCTCAAATGGTTAATTTTCTATACAAGAATTGCCGCCGGGCTTGGATATGATCTCAATGTAAGACAATACTCACATATATGTGCTGAAACAGGAGAAATTGTAGGAATCAACGGATGGTTTGCGCAAGCCCAGGCTTACGCCTATTTCGACGGAGAAGTTGGTCTTAAGGCTAAAGTATTTGGGAAAGAAAAGAAATTCGTAATCCTTGATCTTGCGGCGGCCGTATTGCTTGAAGCTAAACTCCCTAACCCAAGTTGGTTTAGCGGAAATATAGCTGGCAGTTACAATATTTTGAATGGTCTGATCAAAGGCTCATTTAATAAGGACGTGGAATTCGGACAAAATTGCACACTCATACCTGTTGAGCAGGAAACAGATCCACTAGATGGAATTAAAATCATCTCAGACATATCTCCATCCGACAACACTGATGAAGTTGGCGTGTTTGATGCAGTTCAAGGTTTATTCAACATGCCCGTCAACCATGTCTTTACTGTAAATGTCGAAGGGCAACAAATGTATACTTTCAAAGCCCAATTAGACAACTTTGAAGTCATTGACTTGTCAACCGGACAGGCTGTTATTGGCACTTCTGAATGGGATCCAGCTAAGGAGGTCATTACTTTTCAGCCAGAAGATGTTTTCACTCCAAACAATGACTTTGAAGTGCGGTTGGAGGTCAGTTTTTGGGAAAAACCTAGCAATAGCCCATGGATTCCATTTGTTGAAGATGGTGTGCAAATCAAAGAAAGTATGGTCACCTCTTTTTCAACTGGTGATGGACCAGACAACATACCTGATCACAATGTGGCTTATGTATACCCTCTTGCGAATCAGTACAATTTTTATCCTCAGGAAAGCTCAACTGGATACCTAAAGCTGCAGCAGGGGCAAGACTACTTGTTCCAGGATTCTGGCTGGGTAAATGTGATTCGTTTTACAGATCCAAACGGTCAGACCTATGAAAGCCCTTTAACATATGCGGCCGACACAAATACCATAAACTATAATTTCCCTACTGGTATTCCAAATGGAGTGGTCCTAAGCTTTGAATTTGTAAAGAAACCCGAAAACGTTAATACGGATTTGGCTTCAAATGTATCAGACACATATACAACAGTTGTTGAAAATGGTGTGCAATATGAAATCAAAAACAAAACAGCTTCAGGAACTTTAACACTATTTCAAGAAACCATCATGTACGATAGCTACTTGAGAAGCAGTGCCTATAACACCTTGGCAGAAAAAGTATCTGGTTTCTCCTACTCCACCGGATGGCGATTCCCGCTCCTAAACGGTGTGCATGAGGTTGGCATAACTGTTTCTGGAAATGAACTGTTCAGCGGAGAAGAAATTCTAGGGCCAGGAGGTTTGGAGCCCATGGTCATTTTAGAAGCTGATCTCACTGGAAACAGTTGGTGGGAAAATGATATCAAACCACTTATTTACGATACTTATCCGATTAATGGAAACTTTCAAATCACCTGGAGACAAACTTCAGGTAAGGGCTTACCGCCTTTTAGAGCATGTTTCATAAGACAAGTTCCTAACAATGTAACCTACGATGAAGCTACTCTTCAGTCAGGTTTGGTTGGCGTTCAATCCGGAAATGCGGCTATTGTGTTTAATATGGCATACTATGCTGCCTTCGATTTCAATGAACTTAACGGTCAGGCAGCTAACTACTTTGTAAGCAATCCATCAACAACAAACCCCGCAATTCTTAATCTAATTAATGGAGCCTTCACACCTATTAAACAAGGTACATACAGAATCAACCTCAAGTATAGATTACCAGGAACGAACACCATCACTTCTACCGTGCCAGTAGATATTTACAACCCATTGAATTAAATGAACCTGAGAATATACATAGCCATAATTAGTCTGCTACCGAGTTTTTCACTTGCGCAAAACCAGGACAGTTCTGAGGTTTTCATGATCTCAAGGGTAACAAATGATGCCGTCAAACTCAGGTGGGCACCAGCAAATTACGTGAGGTGGATACAAGCTCGCAACTACGGCTTCACCCTGGAGCGATATACAGTTGTGAGAAACGGTAAATTGCTCAAAACACCAGAGAAAAAAACTATTCCGGGCCCCTTTAAACCTAAACCTCTCTCTGAATGGGAACCTTATCAGGATGTTGATGACTTCCTTCCCATAGCCGCTGAAGCGCTTTATGGCGAGAACATGGAAATCAATATCGGACAAGCTTCAATTGAAGAATTGGTAAAAAAAGGTCAGGAACAAGAACAGCGATTTGGTTTTCATTTATTTAGCTGTGACCATTCTCCAAAAGCTGCAGAGTTAAGTGGTTTGATGTACACAGACAATGACATCAAAA
>JAUILH010000094.1 GCA_030433115.1 Bacteroidia bacterium
TGGTCCAAGAATGCGATTAAATGATGGCAGAGTCTTACCGGCTTTCATAGGGCAAGCATTGCGCGGAGAGGATTTAACGGTATTTGGAGATGGTTCGCAAACAAGGTCTTTTTGCTATGTGGATGATTTGGTCGAGGGGATTTGGCGTTTGTTGCACAGCGGATGTTCGGATCCCGTGAATATTGGAAACCCGGATGAGATCACCATAGGTGATTTCGCTGAAGAAATTATTAAGCTTACAGGAACGACTCAAAAAGTAATTTATAAAGACTTACCGAAAGATGATCCTAAAAAACGACAACCAGATATTACCAAGGCCAAAGCCATTTTGGATTGGGAACCAAAAGTAAGTCGACAAGAGGGTCTAAAGATCACCTACGATTATTTTGCAACTCTGAGTCAAGAGGAGCTTACAGAAACAGAGCACTATAATTTTGATCAGTATATCAAGAAGTAATGGGATATTTTGCACACGAAACCGCAGTAATAGACGACAATTGTCAAATTGGTGAAGGAACCAAGATCTGGCATTTTTCTCATATCATGTCTAACTGCGAAATCGGTGAAAAATGTAACATTGGTCAAAATGTGGTGGTATCGCCGCAAGTGAAATTGGGCAGAAATGTCAAAGTTCAAAACAACGTATCCATTTATACCGGAGTGATATGTGAGGATGATGTGTTTCTGGGTCCATCAATGGTGTTTACCAATGTAACTAACCCAAGAAGTGCTGTGAACCGAAGAGGTGAGTACACTCAAACTTTGGTTGAAAAGGGCGCATCAATTGGAGCCAATGCGACAATCATTTGTGGAAATAATATAGGTGCGTATGCATTAATTGGAGCTGGTGCAGTGGTTACTAAAGATGTTAAGCCCTACGCCCTGATTGTAGGAAATCCTGCCAAACAAATTGGATGGGTCAGCGAATATGGACATAGGTTGCATTTTGATGATAATGGCAATGCCATTTGTGAAGAAAGTAAAGAGCAATACAAACTTGACAATGATCGAGTAAATAAGATAAAGTAATGGGAGAAAGTAAAGTAAAGTTCGCCGTAATTGGTTGTGGGCATATCGGTAAACGTCATGCTGAAATGATTTCAAGAAATGAGGAATCGGAGTTGGTGGCGTTGTGCGACATTAAGCCAGAATCTGAATTGGGTCTGGAACACTTTTCAAAGCCTTTTTACAACAATATGGATGAGTTGTTATCGGCACATCCAGAGGTTGAAGTAGTGAATATTTGCACACCCAATGGCCTGCACTCCGATCAGGCATTAATTGCCCTGGATGCGGGTAAACACGTTGTTTGTGAAAAGCCGATGGGCTTGTCAAAAGAGAAATGCGAAAGCGTAATTTACAAGGCTTTGCAGATGTCGAAACACGTTTTTTGTGTCATGCAAAACCGTTACTCTCCTCCCTCTGAGTGGCTTAAGTCCGTGATGGATGAGAAGCGTTTAGGGGACATCTTCATGGTTCAGATCAACTGTTATTGGAATAGAGATGACAGGTATTACAAAGCCGGTGGTTGGAAAGGTACCAACAACCTGGATGGAGGAACGCTCTTTACCCAGTTTTCCCATTTCATAGATATTATGTATTGGCTGTTTGGAGACATCACCGATATTCAGGCTAAATTTGATGACTTTACCCACCAAAACTCAACTGAATTTGAAGATTCCGGAATGGTGAATTTTAAATTCGTCAATGGCGGTATGGGATGTATCAACTATTCAACCAGTGTTTGGAACTCTAATCTGGAAAGTAGTTTGACGGTTATTGGTAGCAAAGGGAGCATCAAGGTAGGTGGTCAGTATATGAATGAAGTTGAGGTATGTAATGTTGAAGGTTACGAAATGCCAAAACTAAAACCATCTAATCCTGCAAACGATTATGGCCCTTACAAAGGTTCTGCTGCCAATCACCACTACGTTATAGAAAATGTTATAGATACTTTAAAAGGAAGAAATACTGCTACAACAAATGCGCTCGAAGGTTTGAAAGTTGTAGATATCATTGAGCGCATCTACTCACTTAGAAATCAATAAATATGTACGATAAATTAGTTAATAAAGAAGCAACACTCGCCGTAATTGGTTTAGGTTACGTTGGTCTGCCAATTGCACTTGAATTTGCAAAAAAAATTAAAGTTATAGGGTTTGATATCAATCAGGAACGTGTTGAAATGATGCGAAACAGCATTGATCCTAGTAACGAGTTGGAAGCTTCTGATTTTGAAGGAGCTGACATTCACTTTACTGCTGATCTTGAAGAATTAAAGGCAGCTCAATTTTATATTGTTGCCGTGCCAACGCCAATTGATGACAGTAATTTGCCAGATCTGAGACCTTTGATTGGAGCATCCACAACGGTTGGTAAAGTGCTCAAGAAAGGAGATTATGTCGTGTACGAGTCCACGGTATATCCAGGTTGTACCGAGGAGGACTGTATTCCCGTCTTGGAGGAAGTATCAGGTCTCAAATGGCTGGAAGACTTCAATGTGGGCTATTCACCGGAAAGGATCAATCCGGGAGACAAAGTGCACACTTTAAGCACCATAGTAAAAGTGGCTTCAGGAGATACCAAAGAATCTGCGGATATCATCGCCAAAACATATGAGTTGGTTGTGGATGCAGGTGTTCACAGAGCATCAAGTATCAAAGTAGCTGAAGCAGCAAAGATCATTGAAAACACTCAAAGAGATGTCAACATTGCCCTTATCAACGAATTATCAATCATCTTCAACAGAATAGGTATCAACACTTATGAAGTTCTGGAGGCAGCTGGTACCAAATGGAACTTTTTGCCTTTCCGTCCAGGTTTAGTGGGAGGACATTGTATCGGGGTTGACCCTTATTACCTCACTCACAAGGCGAAACAAAAAGGATACCATGCAAAAATTATCAATAGTGGAAGATACATCAATGATTCCATGGGATTCTATGTTGGAAAACAAACAGTAAAGAAAATTTTGGCGCAAGGTAAAAACATCATGGATGCGCGTGTACTTGTGATGGGAGCCACCTTCAAGGAAGATGTGAGTGATATCAGAAATTCTAAAGTATGTGATGTAATCAGGGAACTAGAGTCGTTTGCTGTGAATGTAGATGTGATTGATCCGCATGCAGATTCTGCAGAATTGATGCATGAATACGGTTATGGGTTAGTGGAAAAGCCAAATGGTCCCTATGATGCTGTTATAGTAGCGGTGAATCATGAACCATATATCAACATGGTAGAGGATGACTTTAATGCACTCATGCCGGATGGTAAAGGTGTTCTTGTGGACCTCAAAGGTTTGTATAGAGGGAAAATTAATAATCTTGAATACTGGAGTCTGTAATGAAACATATATTGGTTACTGGAGGAGCCGGTTTTATTGGGTCGCATGTGGTAAGACGACTGGTAAACAATTATAAAGATTACCACATCATTAATCTGGATAAATTGACTTATGCAGGTAATCTTGAAAACCTTCGTGATGTTGAGGGAGAATCAAATTATACCTTCGTGAGAGGAGATATCTTGGATTCAGATTTAATCGAAAAACTGTTTCAGGAATATGATATATCAGGTGTTATTCATCTGGCAGCAGAGTCGCATGTAGACCGATCTATTTCCAATCCAATGGAATTTATCCAAACCAATTTGGTAGGTACGGTTACCCTGTTGAATGTGGCAAAGAAATTCTGGGAAGGTCGCAATGATGTGTGCTTCTATCACATTTCAACCGATGAGGTATATGGGTCTTTGGGCAAGGAAGGCATGTTCACAGAAACAACCGCTTACGATCCAAGAAGTCCATACTCTTCCAGCAAAGCAGGTTCAGACCACCTGGTAAGGGCTTACTTTCATACCTACAATTTGCCAATTAAGATATCTAATTGTTCAAATAACTACGGTTCATATCAATTCCCGGAAAAACTGATTCCTTTGATGATCAATAACATCATTGAAAAGAAGGATTTACCGGTATATGGTAAAGGAGATAATATCAGAGATTGGCTATGGGTAGAAGATCATGCCGCTGCTATTGATCTGGTTTTTCACAAGGGAGAAGTAGGGGAGACCTACAACATTGGTGGTCATAACGAATGGAAAAATTTGGATTTGGTACACCTTCTGTGCGATATCATGGATAGAAAACTGAACAGACCAGCAGGAGATGCACGTTCCAGAATAAAATTTGTTCAGGATAGAGCGGGGCATGATATGAGATATGCCATTGATGCCAGCAAAATTGAGCGAGATTTGGGCTGGACACCATCACTACAGTTCGAACAGGGCTTGGACATGACAATTGATTGGTATTTGACCAATTCAGATTGGTTGAACAACATCACCTCCGGAGCCTACAAAAGCTACTACGAATCTCAATACAAAAACAGGTAAGTTGTCACTTCTAAAGCGCATATTTGGTGGCAAGAAATTACCCCCCGTTAATTATGGTGATTTAGGAACAGATGTACATTCTCATTTTATTCCTGGAATTGATGATGGTGCCAAAACACTGGAAGACTCCATTAATCTCATTCGCGGAATGGCAGAGTTCGGCTACAAAAAAGTCATTACCACGCCTCACGTAATGAGCGATTTTTATCGCAATACACCTGAAATTATTCTGTCTGGATTAGAAGATGTTCGCAAAGCAGTCAAGGAAGCCGGAATCGATATTGAAGTGGAGGCCGCTGCGGAATACAATGTGGACTCCGATCTGGAAGAGAAGATTTATGCCAATGACATTCTCAGTTTTGGAGATAATTATGTGCTGTTTGAACTCCCATTTAGCGGCGAGCCAAGTAATTTGAATAACTGCATTTTTGCGTTTCAAACAGCTGGCTATAAGCCCATTTTGGCGCATGTTGAACGGTATAATTTTTGGCATGGCAACTGGGAAAAAATTGAGTCTATGCTAGACAGAGGTGTGCGTCTCCAATTGAATATTAATTCCCTCTCAGGTTATTACGGTCCTGGTGTCAAACGCATGGGAGAAGAGTTGGTGGAGAAAGGTGTGATTACTCTGCTGGGGTCTGATTGTCACCATGTGGGGCATCAAAATTTGATGAGACAAACTGCTACTAAAAAGCATTTGCACAAACTCATGGAGCAAGATAACTTGTTGAATCGCGAGCTTTAGAAACTCAGAGCATAGTTCCAACAATCCAATGGACAATAGATCAGTGAATCTACTATATTTAACTTGATGAAAACCCTCTTTTTGATTTGTGTTACAATGTTCCTGCATGGCAAACTCATGTCACAGGAAGCCGACAGTATCCTAAATATCCTAAATACCAGATCGGAGAGAGACACGCAAAGAGTACACCTCTTGATAGATTTGGCATCTCATCACTATCACGACAATTTAGATACGTCTTTACTGCTAATCAATCAAGCCATTGAATTGGCCGAATCAATTGATTTTGAAAAAGGAAGAGGCTTTTCTCACACTGCAAAATCTGGTTACTTTTTCCAAAAGGGATCATTGGATTCAGCGCTCGTATATGCTAATAAAGGCGCTGAGATTTTGGAAAGCATTGGTGATACCAGGCACGTTTTGGCCGCGTATAACAATATGGCGTTGATCTATAATAACATGGATAAGCCCAGACAAGCGGTGGAGATTTATTTGAAGATATACAGCAAAATTGAAGACACAGAAGCGAGTATCCAACATATGGCTATCTGCAATAATTTGGCCGTGGCATATGGCAAGGATGAAGACTTTTCCAATGCTGAAAAGTGGTTTCAAAAAGTATTGAACTATGCCAAAGAAATGAATCATCCTACCGGCTTGGCCTACGGATATAACGGTGTTGCCGGGGTACTTCTCAATACTCAAGACTATAACCAGGCAATAGAATACTCTCTTAAAGGACTAGAGATCAGCACTGAACATCAAATGGATAAGACGGCCATAGAAGCCTTGCAAAACCTGGGAAAAGCTTATCAAAAAAAGGGAAACTCAATCAGGGCCATCCAGTACTATGAATCTGCCTTGGAACTCGCTCAAGGAATAGGTTCCAAAAGAAACCTGGAAGTGATCTACAAAGGCTTGTTTGAAATTTATGAAACTGTGGGAAATCATCAGTTGGCACTTGACTTTCACAAAAAATATCATGCCGTAAGAGATTCAATTTTCTCAGAAGATAAAGTAAAGCTAATCGAAGAATTGGAAGCAAAGTATGAAACTGCCGAGCTCAAAAGAATTCAGGTTCAAACTGAATTAGAAAAAGAACAATTGACTAAACAGCACGAGTTGGAGACAGTTAAAAACAGGCAACTCAGTCAGGAAAAAGAATTGGCTGATTTGAAAGCTGAGAAGAATAAGAATTATCTGGTGGGTGCCATTCTAATCTCATGTTTTATTGTTTTGGCTGGCATATTACTATTCTTACAGTTCAGAAATAGAAAAAGAGCTGAATTGGTCAAACTCGAATTGGAAGAAACGAATAAGAGACTTTTAGTTGAGAATCAGTACAGAGAATCTGAGTTGAAGGCGATCAAAGCTCAAATGAATCCTCACTTCATGTTCAATGCCCTTAATTCTATTCAGGAATATATCATCTTAAATAAAAAGGACCTGGCATCCGATTATTTGGGGAAATTCGCTGATCTGATGCGGCTTTATCTCAACCAAAGTAATGAAACGCTCATTGAACTGGAAGATGAAATGAAAAGTCTAAGATTATATGTTGAACTGGAAGCACTCAGACAGGAAGATATGAGTTTTACGATCAATTGTGAGGATGATTTTTTGCTTGAGAAAAAAGTACCGCCTATGTTGATTCAACCCTATGTAGAAAATGCAATCAAACATGGCTTATGGCACAGAACGGATAATAAAGAACTTAGGATTTTATTTTTTGAGGAAACAGATAAATTGATTTGCGAAATCGAGGACACTGGTATCGGAATTACGGCCAGTAAGAAAATCAATGCTGGCAGAAAAAAGCATAGCTCCTTTAGTACCACAGCAACAGAAAATAGGTTGAAAATTATAAGGGAACGGCATAGTAATACAATTGATATTCAAATGCAGGAGCTGTTCGATTCCACCAATAAAGTGAGCGGTACAAGAGTTAGAATAGAGATGCCACTCAACCTTCAAATGACTTAGAAATTGAAAACAAAGTTTGGGCAATTTTCTACCCAATGATTTACTGAAAAGCACTAAATATGTCAAAAAAAGGAATGAAAGCATTGATCGTTGATGATGAGTTAAAAGCCAGAACACTGTTAAGAACGATTCTTGAAGAGTATTGTGCTGAAGTGAATGACGTGATTGAAGCTGATAGTTTGATTCAGGGAGTCAATGCCATCAAATCGGAGCAGCCCGACATAGTTTTTCTGGATGTGGAAATGCCCGATCATATGGGAACTCAGATTATGGACTTCTTTGACGAGTCGGAAATCGATTTTAAAATTGTATTTACCACAGCACATTCAGAATATGCAGTAAAAGCCTTTGAAATCAATGCAGTGGACTATTTGTTGAAACCTTTAAGGCCCAATCAAGTGAAAGAAGCGGTGTCTAAAGTGGTTCAGGAAATCAAACAGACTTCCTTGGCAGAACAGTTGTCAGAACTTAAAAGCTCCTTCCAGACATCTAAATTCAAGAAGATAGGTTTACCGGTGTCAGATGGTATCCTCTTTATTGAAATTGATGACATTATCTGCCTGGAAGCCGATGGCATGTACACCAAGTTCTACACCAAGAGTAACAACAGCAAAATAGTGAGCAAACCACTCAAACATTTTATGGCCTTGCTCAAAGACAACAAGGAGTTTTATAGACCTCACAGATCCTATTGCATCAACGTCAGATTCATCAAACAATATGTTAAAAAAGACGGGGGGTATCTCGTCATGGATAATGACGTCATAGTCTCCATTTCTAAAGAAAAAAGAGATGAGTTTTTGCAATTAATGAGCTCCTTATAATGCTTTAGAAATCCAAATCCATATTTCAGAAATCCTGCACAGTTTAAAAGGTTTCGACATGTTTTCTTTGGTTAAAATTAAAATCAGAAACATGAAAAAGTATTTACTATCTATCACTGTCACTTGTATGCTGGTCCTTTCAGCTGAAGCGCAAACAGTTTTAATAGATCAAACAAACGTGCCCAACAATAATGGTCTGCCCGCTCAAATTGTAACAGATATGTCCAATGGTAAGTTGGAAGCCGCTGATAATTTTTCTGTACCAACAGGTGAATTGTGGACCATCGATTCTCTCGAATTTGAAGGATTATTTGGCTTTTCCGGAGGTTCCTTTTCTTCCTTTGAAGTTAATTTTTATCACAAAGACCAGACTACTGGTGCGCCTGGCAACCTTTTGGCAACCGACTCAGTTGTTATTCCTGCCGTTTCAAGCGCGTCAAACACCATTTTCATGATTCAAGCCAAGTTAAACAATCCCGTAACATGTGTTCCAGGTGATTATTTTGTCAGCATTATGCCCGTAATGGCCTTTTCCGGAGGAGATCAAACAACCATTTTTCAGATTGATGAAGGTACGGCCGATTACGTCTATTATAAGGATGATCAAAATTTGTTCGGAGCGGGCTTAACTACCTGGACTGAATTAGGACCAAATCAATCCACATTTAACCATACAACCAAACTGGATTTTAAATTGGTGGGTGACAATGGAGCTTGTACAGTCAATATCCCAGATGCTAACTTTAAATCATATTTACTGGGTAGTTCGGCCATTAACACCAATGGAGATACAGAGATTCAGTGCTCTGAAGCAACGGCCTTTTCAGGAATAATCAACTGTACCAATATGGGGATTTCTGATTTAACAGGAGTAGAGGCATTCATCAATGCAGTGAACATCAAGTGCCCTAATAATTCTTTAACCACTTTGGACGTGAGTTCAAATACGGGACTTATGTTCCTGGATTGTAAATTCAACAACCTCACTTCAATTACTTTTGGCAATAATACGCTATTGGAATCTGTTGATTTTGGCTACAACGACATCTCTAGTATCAACTTGTCAACGCTTCCAGCTCTGGAAAGCTTGACCAGTCAACAAAATGATCTAACAATCCTTGATGTCAGTAGCAATCCACTATTATCTACTTTATCTGCTCAGTCAAATAACATTGATTCATTGAATTTATCTAACCATTCAAATATTATTTCAATTTCCGTGGATGATAATCCTATTCATTATCTAAACCTGGCAAATGGCAACAATACCAATATAAGCTTCTACTCAAGTAGTAATACTCCAAATTTGTTGTGCGTTGAAGTGGACGATCCAACATACTCAACTACCAATTGGACAATTGTAGATGCAGCGAATAATTTCAGCACAGATTGCTCAAGTTTTGTAGGAATGAATGAGCGCGAGTTTTCATTCCAGATTTACCCTAATCCCGTATCCGATATACTCAGAATAGAGACGCGAAACCCTGATATGATCAATGCGCTCAGAGTTGTGGGGATGGATGGAAAAGTGGTTTGGATTTCGTACAAGGTATCTCAATTGGATATCTCAATACTTCCTTCAGGTATGTATGTACTTGAGCTATTGCTTGAAGATGGACAGACGAGTAGACAACAATTGATCAAACAATAACCTTTTACGAACCCCCTGTTTCGGCAAAAAATATCTAAGAACTATGAAAAGTCATCTGTTTTGTGTCATTCTATCTGTGTCAGGAATTAATTCTGTATTGGCCCAGGCAGATTATCAGGATTATTATGAAGCAGCTCTGAAACTATATAAAGAGAGTGGTCTGGCATATGGTACTCCTACCGACAATTATGAGGCTATTTTTTCAAAATTAGAGCCTGTGCTTGATATCGTTGAAGATTCAGATGGTATGGATGCAAGAGTGGCCATTAAAAGCACCACTTCAGAGTCTGAGATTTCTGAGGCTGAATCAAAGTATCTTAAAAGAAGGAGGCTTGGAGGATGGTTGAGCTTTGAAACCATAACCGCTTATTTAAATGTACCAGTGCCTTTAACCTACGTTTGTCAGGCTGCAGATATTCCTCAAAATTATGATGTATTATTGAGGATAAGGGCTATTGTGGAAGCAAAGGAGGCCACCCTCAAAGAAGGAGGATTTGAGAGGGACGGGCACGACATGACTATGAGGTTATTGAGATCCTATCTTAAAGGGCACTCCAGCAATACGGTTAATTCTGGAAGAGCTGAGTACCTTGAGTTGATCGAATCAGCTATGAAAGATAAGTCTGTTGGAGATAAGATAAAAGTGACTTTCAAAGCGGAGTTATATAATCAAAAAACGAATGAAGTTTTATTGAATATTGCATCCAAGACTGCGTACCACAGAATTCCAGCAAACCCTTTTTACTATAAAGACAATTACTTCTATAGTCATTCTAACATCACACAGTTTTGGAAGAACCAGATTAATGAGGATCATATCTTGTACAAAAAGTTTCAGGAAAATATTAGTAATCCCTCATGGAAAAGGGGCTATTTGCCAGATTACCAATCTTTGGTCGGAGCTCTTCACATGAGTTATGACAATGATTTTTGTGATTACTATGTGAAGGACTACGACGGCCTGGCTATTGTTTATTCGGATGCCAATGGTCAACTTCATTATCTGGAATTACACCCTGCCTATGAAGATGAGGATGATGGAAATATGTATTACTACTATAAATATGCTGCGGATGCCGAAAGAGAATGGCAATTTCATGATGCAGTGAGCTTTTGGTGTCAGGAAGATCCTGATGATGCTTCAAGTGACTGGTATCATGAAGTGCTTACGAATGAAACAGCTCAAAACTTACACCCTGACTTGTTTAAAGAAGTAGCCACACCAGAGGGAATTAAGCCGAGTGCCAGAGAAAGAGCTGAAGCAAGAAGAAGGGAGTTTAAGAAAAGATACTACGAGGAACGCAGCAAGTAATGCTTCACAAACTCAAACAGGTATTTCAGAAATTGAATACCTGTCATCCCGAATAATTAAATCAAATTCGACTCAGTAAATAATTCATAATTAAAACTAAAAACAATGAAAAAAGTAATGATCGCAGTATTTGCTCTCGGAATTATGGGAACGGTAGCTGCAACTAATGAAGTGAATACCAACGACGAAAACGAAACTATTGTAACGCCTGCTGAAGGTGGACGATACACCATCTTGAACGATACCGATGAGAAGGTGAAAATTCATACGGGATATGGCACAACAACTTTAAATCCACGCGGAGGAAGAACATCTGTGTCTTGTGAACCAGGTAAAAAAGTAAAAATTGACGGTAAAGTCATTTATGAAGTATCTGATGATATGTGCGGTGAAACCGTGAAATTATCCGAGTATTTGTAGACTTTTTTCATGTTTTAAAGCCCCGATTTGCCAAGGTAAGTTGGGGCTTTTTATTTAATCAATTCATTATGAAGTACATTATTTGCGGACTTTTATTCTTCATGAGTCTCTCTTCCCAAGCTCAGTTAAAATTAGATTTCTCTTCAAGCATGTTCCTTGGGAGTTGGAATAGATATTATGGAGGAGAACTCTTGTCTTATAAAGACGGTTTTGTCAAAATTGCACTGCAAGAATCTAAAACAGATAAAAGCAAAAGGGTGCTGGCTACACAAGCCAAAGATAAAGATGGAAACCACATAACCGGTTTCTTCTACAACCAATATACATTTAACAAAGACGATGACAAGATCTTTGATTACCAACCCCAGGATTTCATACGCTTAAAGGGAGGGCATTACATGGTTTGTGGAAAAGGATATGTGGTTGAGTTGGATGAAAACCTTAAACACAGCAGCAATTTTATCAAAAGGAAAGACTTTTACTATTATTCTCTTTCCGAAGGAGTGAGTGGTCAGGTGCTTGTAGCTTATTCCGATTCGAAGGGAAATCTTGGCACACTTGTCTTTCACTCAGAAGGCACTCAGGTGAATTATAAAACGTCCACGTATAATCCAAGTGGTAGTAATCAGAGCTATTCTGAAAGTTTGGTGTTAAATGATTCCATGTATATTGAATCTTACGGCTACTATAAAAACGATAAAAGGGTACATGCATTTGCCTTAAAAAGTTATGCCTCTATCGTTGAAAATGCCAATAAGAATAACTTTAGATGGGAATTTGTGTTTGAGGATTACAGAGCTGTCTCTAACCTGATTATAAACGATCAAGGATATGTTGTGGGCGTTGGAAAATATAATGATGTATCGTCCAATAAATTTGAATTGTTTGTTTTTGATCCGGTGAATAAAAAGATTATCCTAAAAAAAAGTCTCAACCAGGAGTTGTCTAATAGCAATATAGCCATTCCACCTAAGATTACAGTAGTGAATCATAATAGTCAATATCTCTTATTGATGTCTACCGGGTTCCAAAATAGCTCTGAAGTGGATAAAACTAAATGGCAGTGGATGGCAGAAAGAAAATACCTTCCATATACCATGGTGTGTGACGAGAAAGGGAATGTATTAAAAAAGGGTTTCTTAGTGAGCCCTGACCAAAAGCTGCTCTTCAAAAACACAGACATTTCTGGGGCATACTTTAGTTTCGATCCATCCAATAACAGGCTGTTTTTTAAGTCAAGCTCTGCATATTATAGAGAAAGTTATATGATGTTCGCCGATCCTGTGTTCTAGTCACTTTTAATAGCGTCAAGTTTTTTCAGAAACTCAAACCAATCATTCAGCAATTAGACCAAAAAAGATTCTGCGCTCTGTCTCATATTGCATCAAAATTATAAAACATGAAAACACTTATTATTCTGTTGGCCTTTATTGGCCTCACGCAAGCTAATCAGGTAAAAGCACAAGATGACGATTCCTGGAAAACACCTATGGCCTGGATTTCTAAAGAGAATGCGGAAAAAGCCAAAGCCATTCTTAAAAAACATGATTCATTTATGTACAATCCAAACTGTAGTACAGGGTGGGGAGGGATCACCATCTCGTACCTGAAAAAAGTATCCGTTAAAGAATCTAATACGGGTGAAGATTACTATGACGTGATCATCAAATATGAAACCTCATTGGACGAGAAAAAGGAGGATAAAATTCATCTGGACTGGGTAAAAATCAAAGATGATAACGGAGACTGGGTAAACCTTGCCAAAGTAATGGGGCTTGAAGGAGAATTTTGTCAGGAAGGCGAAGAGTAGAACGCCGTAAAAGCTAACTTCAATGAGGCATTGGATTGCATTGATATTGTCGATAATCACAAGTAGCGCATTTTGCGGAGAGCCAAAAATTCTTATGTACTCAGGTCCTGTTTCGAAAATGGGAGGCTACGTGGAGCTGCTGATTGGCGTCAGCGAAACCAACAAATCTTTCGGATACATCACCATCAATGGAGTAAAAGATACCATTGAAGGTGGCGGAGAAGCGTATCTTGAAGGTAAATCCGGAATGTATGATGAGGCAACTGGTCATGTTGAGCTTCAATTGTCCTCTGGGAAATGGGTGCATGTCTACGGATTTCGATCCAAACAAATAAAGCTTGAGTATCGTCAAGGTCGCCAGTGTACCAAATTCAAATTGTTGAAGCGACAAATGGAACCAAGCATCAACGGGCTCTACGAATTAAAAAATGACTCTATAAGTGCCAAAGTATACATCTATCAACTTGTTGGGGACGATTATATCAATGTGCACCTTTATGATAATTGGGATGAGCATAAATACTATGGATCAGTAGACTCAAAGGAGTATGGCAAGTATGATGTGGTTTTACAACCGGAGAGAAAAGCGCGCTTAACTGTCGCAAAAAATCAATTAGAAATCAGAATCGATGACTATGAATTGATTCTACAAAAAAAGGATAATGACGAATAAATTATTACTCATGATGATGTCAGTATTCACGTTGAACGTGGCCTGTTCATCAGATACTAAGTCGAAGACAGATGATGAAAACTCTGAATCAAAAGAGCAGACGCATGAGGAGAAAAAGAAATCTAATCTGCCCCCGGATATTGCCATGGCGGTAACAGCAGATGGAACCATTACTGTATGGAATCAGGTAAATTCTGGTGAGCTCAATTATGAGTTAACTCTGGTGAACATGGAAAACTCATTCTCTTTACCGCTTAATTTGAAAGGAACAGACAAGATTGAGTATCAATTCCCGAAAGATTTCAATTTCAAAGATGAAAATGGATCCGAAATCGGTCTGTTCATGCTCAATGTGTACGTGGATGATGACCAGGATGAAATGGTGTTGGCTCAAGATGTCGTGTTAAGTACAGTGGATGCTGGGAAAATCTATGAGTGTTATGACTACGAACAATACGGACCACCCACTTTGAAGGGAGAAGTCAAGAAAAGTATCTATTGGAAGGATCAATCCGGACATCACTTTGCAGTAAAATGTAAGGTGGAAGATGAATCAGGAATTTGTTTGAATCATTTTGTTTTACGAACCGATGGCCATATGGACCTGAAAGATTGGGAAGAGCACGAGATTGAGTGTGAGTTCGATTTGATGGAAGAACACGTCAAAAAGGATGTCTTTGCAGATGCTGATGGAGACGGTTTAATGGAGTATTACTCAATGCTTATTTCTGATTGCAAAAGTGATGTAAGTCCAAGCAAAGCCTATCTGTATGTAATAGAAGGGAATGAAATATATACACTTGAATGCTCGAATAAAGCTGAAGGAGAGGGCTTGCCGCAAAGCGCAGGAGAAGATTTAAAAAAGAATCCTAAAATTTTGGAGAAGGCAAAGTTAGTTTGGGACGAAATCGCCCCGAACGTTGGATTTTAGCCATGGATAGGGTGAATGAAGAAACCGTGTTCCTTGTTGGGATGCGGTTTTATGTAAGCACTGTCCTGAAATTTGGTTGATGATTTGGTCATTTCGAGCATAGTCGAGAAATCTAGTTCCTAGACAAGAAGAGATTTCTCCGCACAGACCGAAATGATTGTGTTTTTCTTTAAAATAACCAAATTCCAGGATAGTGCTTTTATTTAATGGCAGGACTTTATTCTTCGTAACCAATCTCAATTGTTTCCAACGACACCAAAGTGCCTCCTTGATAATTGTAATTGATGTCGCTGATGCTGTCTTCACCATAGGAAAAATTAACGCCCGCCACTTGTAGCATCTGGTCATTTTCAAACTTTAAAATAACAGACTCCACTAAATAAGTCGTGCTGCCGTCATCATAGGTAGCGTCAAAACCAATGACCTCTATTTCTTTAATCGGACTTTTGAGCATGGATTGAAACGTATCAAGCTCTTGAGCTCCCATAGAACTCACAGAAAAACTAGAACTCATTTCCATGATTTTGGACGGATACAAAGTGGTCAATTCTTCAGTCTCATGCCAGCCAAAACTGTATGTTCCGCTTTCCAATTTAAATTGAATGCCAGCATGAACAATCCAGGTGCATTCTCGGGATACCTCAATGTAACGACCGTCTACAGCGTATAATTCAATGCCGCTTAGCGTTTGTCCCTCAAAAATTGATTTGATCTCTTGTTCAGTCATGCCGAAATATACTAAGCTTTGACTTTATGAATCGATGAATGCCCCAATTTTTTCGGAAATCGTTTCGTGCTCTATCAAAAAACCATCATGACCATAAGCACTGTCAATTTCAAGATATTGAGCATTTGGAATGTGTCGAGCCAGAAATTGTTGCTCTTTAGGCGGAATTAATTGATCACTGGAAATACCAATCACTAGAGTTTTAGAGTTGATTGATGCCAAAGCTTTCTCAATACTTTCTCTATTCCTGCCTACATGATGTGTATCCAAAGATTTCGACAAGGTGTAGTAGCAATGTGCGGTGAAACGTTCTGTCATTTTTTGACCCTGATACCGCACGTAGGAAGCCGCTTTGAAATCATCTAGTTTACCAGAATCGGAATCCGATTGAGCGTCAATAAATGAGTCAATCGTGCGGTAATTGAGCATGGCCATCGCACGGGCCGCCTTCATGCCGTTCGTGCCAGCCGCATTATCGTACATCTGAAAAGTAGGGTCTGCCAAAATCGCCAATCGTTGAGATTCATGGATGGCAATACTCCAGGCAGTTTCTTTGGCTGAGGTGCCAATTAAAACAAGGTGTTCAGTGTCGCCATCCCAAATAATGCTTAATTCCTGTGCCTGGTGTCCACCATAGGAAGGTCCCACAAGTAGATGCAATTTCGAAATTTGCAAATGTGTCAGGACCTCAATCTGCGCTCGAACCTGGTCTCTTACCGTAATCAATGGGAAATCGTTCCCCCAAATGTTTCCTGTTTTGGGGTTAATGTCTTTTGGAGATGAGCTGCCATAAGGTGACCCTAATATGTTGATACAAATGATGAAGTATTTGCTTGGATCAAACAACTTTCCTTTACCGTACAAGTCCGACCACCAATCAGACACATCTGAATTCGCTGAAAAAGCATGGCAAATCATGATCACATTGTCTTTTGCCTCATTCAAAATACCATCGGTATGATAGGCCAGTTTTAAATCCGGAAGCGTTTGACCGCATTCCAATTCAAAATTACCCGGCAGTATGTCAATCGATTTAAGCATGGTTTAGGGCCTGATTAATGTCATCGTAGATATCGTCTACGTGTTCCAGTCCAACAGAAATTCTGATGGTACCATCTGTTATGCCCGCATTCAAACGGTCTTCCTCACTCAGTTTAGAATGGGTAGTGGTGGCTGGATGTGTAATGATGGTTCTGGTGTCTCCCAAATTGGCAGTGATGGACAAAAGTCTGATTTGATTGATGAATTTGAAACAGGCTGCTTGACCTCCCTTCACCTCAATCGTTAACAATCCGCCTCCAAGTTTCATTTGCTTCTTAGCCAAATCAAATTGGTCGTGAGTCGGTAAGAACGGATAACGCACGGCATTAATTTTCTCATGACCCTGAAATCGTTCAGCCAGTTCCAGGGCATTTTTGCAATGTCTTTCCACCCTCAAATCTAAAGTTTCCAGACTTTTTGATAAGATCCAGGCGTTGAAGGGTGATAAACTACTGCCGGTTCTTCTCAAAAAATCATAAACCGGAGAGGTGAGTTCCTTTTTTCCCAGAATCAATCCGCCCAAAACACGCCCTTGTCCATCAATGAACTTTGTGGCAGAGTGTATGATGAGATCCGCTCCAAATAATACTGGTTTTTGCACAATGGGCGTGGCAAAACAGTTATCGACGGCGAGAATGGCATTATTGGTATGGCTCAAATCTGCCAACCATTTTAACTTTCTTATATTCCTCAATATTTCTAAAGTTCTGAATTTGATCAGCTTGATCATCTCGATGACGGCGGGCTTCCTCTACTCGCTCCAGTTCCTCGGCTACCTCCCGTTACCTGACAGCGAGATCGCGTCCCCCGGACACTTCCGCCTGATCCACACCAACATGGCCGCCTACGGCTGGCTGGTGAA
>JAUILH010000095.1 GCA_030433115.1 Bacteroidia bacterium
CGGACAGATCAAAAAAGGCAATAAATGGGGACTAGTAAACACATAAGGTAAGATTATAGCCTCATGCAAATATGACAGAATCAACGAGATTGGTAGTGAGAAAATCAGTGTGTCTATTAAATCGGAGCACTTTTATATCGATTTCAATGGGCGTAAAGTTGAATGACTAGAGCATTTTGATGTTCTTGGAAATATATACTTCAAGACCAATTCTACCCAATATAATGATGGTCAATAATATTGGGGCTTTTTCCACACCAAACAAGGCTACGGCACCCAGTCCTACCATATTCATGACTGCAATTCCTAATATTTGAAGGATAAAATTATCTTCAATTACCTGATGAATGTTGTTCGTCTCTTTGAGTTGTTTAATCCTGATCAAATAGCTCACCAATATGCAACCTGCAGTAATGTATGTGCTCCAATTGAGGTACTTAATCGGATCATCAAATAGCGACATGTCGTCTCTAACGCTCGAATGGACTATTGCGGCAATGAAGTATTGAAATCCGGCAAAGATCAAAAGTGACATAAATATGTTGACGGTCTGTCGTTTGGCCTGCTTCTCAATAGTATTGTTCACTATCACGTCAGATACAATGAAAATAAGAGCAAGCACCAGATATTCGAGTAGATAGGTAATGAATACATTGAATGAATCCCAATCAAATAGATAGATACTTACAATCAACCAGGTGTAAGATATAATGATGCCTCTGTTTTTGATGTTCAACATACTGTTCGGGCAGATTGGTAAAGTTTGATTAATTCAGTTTCAATACTGATCAATTGCAAATTACGGTATTTAACGGATTCGTACAGGCATCTAATATCCTCACTTTTGTATGATAAAACTATAGGTATGCTGAATAAAATATTTTCATCACTTTTTGTTGTGGCACTGTCATTCTCTTCAAGAGGACAATTATCTGGTCATGTTTCCGATGAAGCATGGGGAGTAGGCTTCCATACCGGATTCGTGACTATTAAGAATGACAAGTTGCTCTATCCCGAAGGCAGAAAAGAAGGTCCTTACTGGGGCGGTTTATTTGGTGTTGATTTAAGTTATTCGACATACCAACCCGGAGGAATCCGATGGCAGCTGGAAGCCAAGTGGACCTTAGATTTATTTCACAAAGCCATTGAACTCTTCCAGGGAACTGGAACTGATCCAAGAATCGACTTTACTGGATTTACCTGGCACAAATTGGGTGTTAACGTCTTTGCCAACGACAATTTATGCATAGCGGTTGGCGGAAGTTTTGCAGATTATATTGTAGACATTCCTAAGTATGCAAACGATCAGGGAGATTTTTTTGCTGGGACTACCTGGCAAGAACCTTCAGGTTGGAATTGGACGGCGGGCCCATGTTTATTCGCTGATTATGGAGTAGGGGATTTCGCCATCAACTTTATTGGCAGTTATGACTTTACTTACCTCACGCCAAAAGTGACTGATGATTATGAGGCGCTAACCGATAAAATTGATGGCTACAAAACACCCAATTTTATGTATTTGGATTTGTCCGTTAAGCATGAATCTGGTGTATATATGTCGCTTAACAGAACTATGATGATCGATAATGGGAGTTTGGGAAATAACATGTCGAGAGGAGAAATTAAATTGGGCTGGAAATGGTGGCTGTAATGGAAAAAACGTCAAACAAAAAAGGCGACTCATTGAGTCGCCTTTTTTGCTGTTGCAATGACTTTTATTTAGTAGCGCCCTTAGACTTCAAATAGTCTTTCAGCTTCTTGCCATCTGCTACTTTTAAAACAGATTTCCCTCTGTTGTTTCTGGCATTGACATCTGCACCAGCATCTACCAACTGAGCGCACAAGTCAACGTTATTTCTTCCAGCATTGGCAGCAATATGCAATGGTGTTTCTCCACTGTTATTCTTCAAATTCACATCTACACCTTGTGAAATCAAAATTCCTGTCACATACTTATTGGAATTCTTACATGAATAGTGCAATAGGTTTTCCGAAGAACTGCTTACATAATCAGTTTTAGCACCATGGTCTAATAACTTCTTAAACATTTGGTCCTTGTTCCCTCTCACAGTCGCCACTACATAGTCAGTTTTAGTAGCATCCGCGCCTCTATCGATTAAAAGATTAAACACACTGGTTTTACCTCCGCTGATGGCACTCATCATACCATTATCGGGAGAGGCGCCTTTGTCGATTAGCGCGCCTACCAATTGAGTATTGCCAGCTCCTGCAGCACTTTTGATAAAGGATGGATTTGTAGCATCTGCTCCTTTATCAAGCATCAATAACGCAGTTGACGTTTGATTGGTTTTAACAGCATCTGCAAATGCATAGTTCGGATCAGCACCATTGTTCAACAGAATTCTTGAAATGCCTTCAGTTTTATTCGTAACAGAAGTCTTAATCAAAGACTTTTCAGAAGTAGGTGCGCCCTTTTCTACAATCGCTTTCACGACGGTTTCATTCTTTTTTGCCACCGCTTTACTAATAATGGTTGGATTCGTTACACCGGCCCCTCCGTTAATTAAGATCATCGCAA
Organism: Bacteroidia bacterium; assembly: GCA_030433115.1. Taxonomy (GTDB): domain Bacteria; phylum Bacteroidota; class Bacteroidia; order Flavobacteriales_D; family JAUILH01; genus JAUILH01. Next base: position 2,540 of record JAUILH010000095.1, read on the forward strand.
TTTCCGTTTGATCGTTATCAATTGCGGCAGGAAGCAAGCTTTCATCTAAAATTGGCTGAGCTCCTTTGGTCATGGCAGTATTCACCATGTCTTTATTGGAGTGAGTAACGGCAGATTTAAGAACCTTATTGGCATCCGCACCGTGATCCATAAGTAAATTCAAAACGGCAATATTATTATACTTAACTGCCTTATCCACATGAGGATCGGGTTTAGCACCTTTTTCCAAAGCAATTTTCGCCGGTTCTATTCTGAAGTTTGGTTTTGAAGGCATTCTTCCATCGGCTCCGGCTTTTGGAGCAGCAGGCAATGCTTCAGATATAATTCTCTCCGGAGATACATTGTACTTATCAATAAGGTCTCTAACTAAGTTTTGATCTCTGGCCACAGCATGAGCAATTGCCGGAGTTGGTTCTGCTCCCTTGGCAAGACACACGCCAATCATTTCAGACTGATTGTATTTAATAGAGTAGTTCAACGCCTCAGTTTTGTTGATGCCCTTGTCAAGACAAATCTCTGCAATCTCTTTATGATTTTTGGTAGCCGCTTTCTCGTAAATCGAATTCGTCACTGGAACATTTCTCTCTGTCAATGTCCTAAAAGTGCTCACATCATTCTTATCAGCCAAAATAATCATGGCCGGATTCATATCGACTTTGTTTTTAGACAATGCCAATAACATGTCGAATCTTTGTGTATCGTTCGACAGGTTGGCTGCCTGAGTCGCATAGTCTTCTTTCTTAGGATCAAATCCCGGAGCCTGAAGTACCAAACCAGCCCAATCATCTCGACCTGTATTGATCAAGTAACTCAGCGGTGTACGACCTTTGCTGTCAACCACATTAACATCCGCATCTTTTGCAATCAGTGCACGCACAATGTCCATGTTATCATTCTTAATGGCAATGTGAATAGGGTAGTTTCCTTGGGTATTGGCAATATTGGGGCTGCATCCTTTGGCCAGGGCAGCAGACACACTTGATCGATTATTTACTGCACAAGCTGTGGTCAATATGGTATTTCCCGTATTGTCAATTTTGTTCGGGTTAGGAACTGTTTTGGTAATGATGTTATTACTGACCAGGGCTTTGATTTCTCCATTCAGATTGCCGTAAACATTTCCTTTATCATCAACTCCAAAAGAAGTTGCGGAGAAACGTGCATTGGTCCAGGTATAGTTCGATGGATTTAATTTGAAGATGGTTCCGTTTCTATCTCTATAGTAAATGGACCCATTGGCTCCCAACAAAATTTGTTTCGCGAAATTTCCTTGTGTGTCAATGATTTTATATGCCCCACCATTATTTGGCTTCATGAAAATTCGTCCACTTGAAGTCACAAAGTATAAATTGTCCGATTTATCAAATGCAATGCTAACAGCTGTTTGAGCTTGTGCATCTGTCAAAACAGGTATCCATGGATTGTGTTGGGTGGCGATTGTCTTTACTTTGAAAATTCCTTTTTTGCTTGTGCCGTCTGACTGTTTTACACTCCCTACGGCATATTTCATATTTCTGTCTAATTCACTTATAGAAACTGCTTTAGCGCCTGTCATACCTTCCCAGGTAAACCAGTTATTATTGTTGCTATTCCAGGACTTCACCTTTCCATCACTGGTGGCTATCATGATATTTCCATAAGAGCTATAAGCGGAAATGACATCTCCCGGATTGTCGTATTTAATGTAATTCCACCCATTGAAACTATTGTACAAGCCTTTTCCATTTGGTCCGTCTCCAAAATTCCAGATTAAACCTGCACCGTTAATACACATGTAATTACAGGAATAAGGAGCAGTAGTAGACACTTCTTTTTGGCTGTATACCGAGCTGCAAAAGGCTGTAGCAGCTACAATTAGAGTAAGTTTATTTTTCATGGTCCGTTAATTTGGGCGTCAGTAAAGAAAATATTATGCCAAAATACGAAACTTAATGGTCTTAACAGGTTTAAAGCCAACTTGGAATGCAGTGAAATAGGATCTTTTAACAATGTCCGTTGAAAAGAATGACTTTAATCAGCTTTTATGATGGACTTAATTCCGTATTTTTGCCGAAATTAAATTTAGTAGATGGGTATTCAGGCAATACGTTTTAGTAGAGATAACACAACCGACTTTGCAAAGGTTTTAAGAACCAGAGTCAAAGGTTATTTCAAAGAAAAAAATATTTCAAAACACGCAAATACGAAGATGGTTGTTAAAACCATATTTATGATTGCACTCTACTTTGTTCCCTACGGGATTTTCCTTTCTGGTGCTGTTGAAAGCTACTGGGGAATGGTAGGTTTATACCTGATTATGGGACTTGGACTGGCTGGAATCGGATTGTCAATCATGCATGACGCCAATCATGGGGCTTATTCAAAAAATGAAAAAGTCAATAATTTAATTGGTAAAATTTTGAACGTTGTGGGTGGCTATGATTTCAACTGGAGAACTCAGCACAATGTATTGCACCACTCATTTACAAATATTGAAGGCTATGATGAGGATATTGATCCTGGAACTGTCTTAAGATTTTCTCCTCATGCAGAAAGAAAAAAGGCTCATAAGTACCAACACTATTATGCTTGGTTTTTCTACAGTTTAATGACTTTCTTATGGATTACATTTAAAGATTTCGTTCAGTTAAATCGTTACAAAAGAATGGGATTGATCGAAGGCGGTAAGAAGGGATTTAGGTTAAAAATGCTAGACATGATTCTTTGGAAGGTATTTTATTATGCATACATGGTTGCTGTGCCTCTGCTTGTTTTGGACATTGATTGGTGGATGATGCCAATTTTGTTGATCTCTATGCACCTGGTAGCTGGTTTGATTTTGGCATGTATTTTTCAACCTGCGCATGTTGTTCCGGATACACATTTCCCATTGCCTAAACAACCAGACAATAACATTGAAAATGTGTGGTTTGCGCACCAGTTGGAAACGACAGCTAATTTTGCGCCAAAAAATAAGTTGCTGAGCTGGTATGTAGGTGGATTGAATTATCAGGTTGAACATCACTTATTCCCAGGTATTTGTCATGTACATTATCCGGAAATTTCAAAAATCGTTGAGAAAACAGCTAAGGAGTTTAATTTACCTTATCATTCGTTTGAAACTTTCCGTGGAGCGTTGGTGGCGCATACGAGAATGTTAAGAGACCTTGGGAGGTATGATGAACTTCCAAATGCCACTTATATCTAATCATGGTATTGTCATCTGAGCGCTGTTATTTGAGAGAATGGACAAGCAAAGATGCAGAATTCTTATTCAAATTAAATTCGGATCCTGATGTGCTGAAGTACACGGGAGATATGCCTTTTGCATCAGTAGAAACTGCCTATGAATTCATTCGTAACTACAATCATTATGCGGAACATGGATACGGTAGATGGCTCGTCTGTCTCAAAACAACAGATGCAGTAGTAGGCTGGTGTGGACTTAGAAATCATGAAGGACTTGTAGATATTGGTTTTAGATTCCTTAAAGAACACTGGGGAAAAGGTTTGGCTACGGAGACGGCAAAAGCGTGTATTGAATTTGGGTTTGATACTTGTGGTTTGGACCAAATCATTGCAAGAGTGGCTGTTAACAATAAGGATTCCATTCGCGTAATCGATAAGTTAGGAATGCGCTTTTGGAAAACTGATTTGTGTCATGGTCATGAAGCCAATTATTACAGATTACTCAAAGTTTGACAGTGTCGAATTCCAGTACGTTTAAGCAAGTCATAAATGATGGAGGAGGGGCGCAATGAAGAGAAATCATCTCTTTTGATATCGGATGCTCGAATTTAATTTGTTGCGCATGAAGCATCATGTTGGTAATGTTCCAGGTTTGTTTAAAGAGCCTGTTTTGTTTGTTACAACCATGCGGCCTGTCTCCAACAATAGGATGTCGCAAATGATTTAAGTGTTTTCTGATCTGATGCTGCCTGCCTGTTTTAGGCTTCAATTCTACCAGAGAATATCTGGAAGTAGAATGTTTGCCAAGGGAAACTGGAATTTCAGTTGTAGCTAGAGATTGGAAGTGTGTTTCGGCAGACTGTTCCACACCTTTATCGTTGATCAATCGTTTATCCACAATACCACTGCCTCTTAAATAACCTCTCACTATAGCAAGATAGGTTTTGAGAATGGACCGTTCTTCAAATTGGATTCTCATGGCATTGGCAGCCTCCGGGGTATCTGAAAAAACCAGGATACCTGAGGTTTTTCTATCCAGTCTGTGTACAGGGTTGAGTAGCCTGCCTGTTTGTTCTCTGATTAAATCTACCGCAAAGTCATTGGTATTTCTGACCAGTTTAGATCTGTGGATCGCTAAATTATTGGGTTTGTTTACAACAACTAAGTGCGCATCATTGTAAAGTATTTCTAAGTCCATAGTTATACCCTAACGCCAATCACACATACATCATCCACCTGCTCCAAATCACCTCTCCAGTCCTCAAACGAATAGTCGAGAAGCATCATTTGTTCCTCCATTGGTTTGTCTGCCATGGAGACGAGCAGGTTCTTAAATGTCTTGTATTTGAATTTCTTGCCACGTGGACCACCAAATTGATCGGCATACCCGTCTGTAAACATATAAATACAATCTCCCGGTTCTAATTGAATTTGATGCCCGGTAAAAGGTTTCATATGTTCGTATTTGCCAATCGGCTGTTTGTTGGCTTTAATTTCCTGAATTTCGTCAGAGCCTTTTTTCAGAATCCACAGTGGATTATTGGCACCGGCATATTCAATGATATTAGTTTTTAAATCAATTGAAACCAGGGCCATGTCCATACCATCCTTTACCTCTTCGCCTGAGCTGGCTTCAAATGTCTCCACAACCAACTCAACCATTTTATCCAGAATCTTAGCTGGTTCTCTAAGTCCAAATTCCTTGACACATCTGGTTAAACTATTAGATCCAACAACACTCACCATTGCACCCGGCACACCATGACCTGTACAATCAACCGCAGAAATCAATAAGTGTTCATCCTGAATATCCATCCAATAAAAGTCTCCTGAGACAATGTCTTTTGGTTTAAAGAGAATAAAGCTATTGCTCAAATTGGCTTTGATGGTTTCTATGGTTGGAAGAATGGCTCTTTGAAGTCGCTCTGCATAATTGATTGAATCAACGATTTCTTTGTTTTTCTCTTCCACCATTTCTTTTTGAAGGTGGAGTTCTTCGGTGCGTTCAGCTACTTTTTTTTCCAGGTTTTGATTGATATCCTGAAGCTCTCCAAACAAATTCTTGATAGAAATCTGCATTTTTTTAAAGCTCAGTGCAAGCACACCTATTTCATCTTTTCCATTGACCTCAATTTTGGCGTCCATATTTCCTTTGGCCAATTGTTTCGCTCCACCGGTTAAATGCTTAAGAGGTTTGGTAATCCGTCTTGCAACCCAAAAAGAGGTCAAGATGATCAGCAGTACGATTCCACCAAATACAAAAAGTAAAGTGCTTCTAAGCTTATTAATATGCGAAAAAGCCTCTTCCTCATCAATTTCACTCATTATTACCCAATTCAAACCTTTAATTTCAAGTGGTTTGTATGATGAGAGTACAGGCACTCCACGATAATCTTCAAAAATTTCGGTGTTAGATTTACCATTTAGGGCAGCTTTGGTCCCCTTCGTCTCAACTTTTTGAAGTCCAATTGAGCTATTGAAATTCTTTATTTTTTGAATCGTTTCCTCAGGTGTTCCAATGTCTTTAATCAACTTGAAATACTCTTCCTTGTCCTCAATTAAGAAGCGTGATTGATTTCTTAGCGTATAATCACTTCCTACAATATATGTTTCACCACTTTCTCCTAAACCAACATTGGCCCAGTTCTCTTTATTGGTCATAATGTCGTTGATGCGGTCAATAGGTAACTGAAAAACGAGTACTCCTATTTGATTATCTCCATCAAAAATGGGAGAGGCAATAAAGGCAGCATGTGCATTGTAGGAGGGATGATAGGGTTCGTAATCCTGAATGCATACAAACTGATTTTCTTTAGCTTGTCGGGCTTCTTCAAAAACCCTTGCGATATTGGAATGTCTAAATGGTCCGTTAGACACACTTGTAGCAAAATCTACCTCCTTAAAAACAGAATATACAATATTACCCGTTTCTGAATCAATCAGAAAGATGTCGTAGTAACCAAATTTTTCCAAATATTCTCTGATGTAAGGATGGTATTTGCGATGAAAACTGCTGTAGTCACTTGAATCGTCTGCAGCATCCAATAAATGCTTGCTTCCAACGGCCATTGGGTTGTTCGAGATGTAAAGGTCTTGTAAAATTCGAGTGTTTTTGTTTAACGATAGATCATCATCCAACTGAACGGTTTTTGTCGTGTTCTTATTTAGTCTACTTAAATATTCGTTTTTATAATAAGCTATAATCCTATGGTCAATTTGGTCTAGTTTCCCCGAACTAATCTGTAGATCACTGTGCACATGCTTAAAACCATGACTAAAATCATGCATGGCCTGAATGATTGTAGGGTTGCTGGAAAAAGTGAGTACCTGATCATTAATACTGGTAAAGTAATCTTCAATTTGATTGGCCTTCATTTCTCGAACAGCTGTTAGGCGATTGAAGGATTCTGTTTCAAGAGAGTCTTTACCTTCTGAATAAGATAAATAACCAATAACAGATGTCGAAATAAACGCAATGACAAAGAACCAAAGCATCAAACGCGTTCCGATTTTCCAATTTCTGAGCATAAGTACGCAAAATAAGCCTTTTTTTGATTTCAACTTATTATTTCTGGCATATTATCTAAACGACTAATTCCTTATTTTAGCCATATGAAATTTGTTGTTATTGTAATTGCTATAGTTGGTCTCACTGTTTTAAATGCTTGTTCTAGTGGAAAGAACAACGCAACTGACTCAAAGGAAAAAACGGTTAATAACTCACCTGAAAAAGGTCCTGTCCAGAATGGTGATAATTCTGACGAATGGATTATGTCCCAAATTAGGCAACAGTACCCCGATATTTCAAAAAATGATGTCTGTATTGTTCGTCCCACAAATTTTAAGAACCTTGCTTTGGTTGGGATGTTTGCACACGATCGCGGATGCAGAGGAAGAACTGCATATTACGGACAGGAAAAAGGAAGTATTAAAGAGTTTGCTTCAAAGGTTTTGAATGACCATGGGTGGTCGGATAGAACGAAGAGAGCTGATTTGGCTATGGACTATACAAGAGAGGTTATTCAGGTATGGGAAGGAATTATGACGGAGACTACAGAGAGTTTTGAAAAAAATGAAGGCTTTGAATTTTCTGAACCTCAAAGTACTCTTGAGGATGGAGAAGTTACCGTAACTTGTTGGGTTCAGGCACCTGCCGGGATGGTGCCTGAGGATGAGTTTTATCATTTAACTGTGATGTTTTCCAAAGATGGAGAAGTGATGTCAAAAGAGATCAGTAATAGATTTTCAGAGGAGTTTTGATGATATGGCGGCTGAATAGACTAATCAGGGTACTCGGTTTAGTACTGTTATCGGTCTGTTCTGCTCATGTTTTTAGTCAGGAAACAGAATTTGACTTACGCCTTGATAGAGCGTATGAGTTAAGGTATCAGTATCCGGATAGCGCATCAGCCATTCTAGAAGACTTACTGAAAGAAGCACTGGAGAAAGGCAATGTTGAGCAAATAATTCTTGCCAGAAACAATTTGGCCATGTCTCAAAAAGAGATGGGCAGATTGGGAGATGCCATCAAATTAGTGTTTGATAATCTTGCCTTAATAGACTCAACCAATGTTAAAGATCCTCAGAATACTTATTTAGTTGCAGGTCACGTTTCGGGGGCAAGCGGGCGTATGGATGATGCCAGAGCTTATTACGACAGAGCTTTGGAGAAATTTCTCGAGCTTGATGATGAAGAAGGAGTGGCCTATACCTATTCGGGTATGGGGATTTTGGAGTATGATAATGGAAATTTTCAAAATGCGCTTAAATATTACTTATTATCCGAACTTCATTGGACAAAATCGGATGACCCTTTGTATGCTGATTTACTCAATAATATAGGAGCAGTTTACATAGAGTTCGGAAAATTTGAGGCGGCTTTATCATATTACAGAAGATCATACGAGATTTATGACGATTTGAATTGGAGGGCTGATGTGGCCATGCTTCAGTACAATCTGGGAGAACTTTACATGACCATGGAAGACTTTGATTCTTCCGTCTATTATTACGAAAGCAGTCTGCAAACAGCTCAGGAAATTAGAAGTGCTGTGGATGAATATTGGGCATACATGGGACTGTATGAATTGAATAAAGTAATTGGGAATTCTTCAAAAGCACTGGAATATTTCGAAATGTACATTCACCTTCGAGATAGCATTTCAGAATCTCAGAACTATGATGATGCCATGGCATATAAGGCTCAGTATGAAAATTCTTTGAAAGATCAGAAGATTTTGGAGCAGGAAGTTCGATTGGAAAATGAACGTTTTAGAAGCGAAAAAAACGAACAAGAACGCAAACGAAAGCAAATTGAAAATTTGTTCCTTTGGATTTCAATTGGACTTGTAGCCGCCATTGGTCTTGTAATATTTTTGATGTATTCCAGAATTAAACGAGTGAATCAGGAATTGCGTCTTCAAAAAGAACGGGTAGAGCTCAAAAATAGGCTCATTGACCAATCTTTGTATGAAAAGGAGATTCTTTTGAAAGAGATTCACCATCGTGTTAAAAACAATCTTCAGATCATATCCAGTTTGTTGAATCTACAAAGCCATAGAATTGAAGATGAAAAAGCAATAGAAACACTGAACGTGAGCAGAGACAGAATTCAGGCCATAGCACTGGTTCACCAGAAATTGTATCAGTCAAAAGATTTATCTAAGGTAGATTTTAAGGCTTACTTGAATGATTTACTCGATCAGCAAAAAAGTGCTTATTCCAGTTTGAGTTCAAAGCTCATGATAGAATCTAATTGCATTGATTTGAGATTATCCTTGGATGTCGCTGTTCCGCTTGGAATTATTCTATCCGAATTAGTTACCAATGCCTTCAAACATGGATTGAGTCAAATTTCTCAACCTAAATTATGCATAGATCTTTACGAAAAAAGTGACACATTCTTTCTTCAAATTAAGGACAATGGACCAGGTTTGCCCGAAGGGTTTAGTTACGAAAACTCTGAATCTTTAGGAATGGAGATCATTCAAGCTTTGGTGTCTCAAATTGAAGCCGAACTCACACACTCAAATGATCAAGGTGCTGTATTCCTGATTAAGTTTAGCGATCAGCTTTAGTCCAGAAAAAATGCCCTTTTACTAAGTAGGGTTCATCTTTCCAGTCTTTAGCACGGGCTATGTAAAAGTAGGTGCCCTCAGTAACCTGTACCTGCCTCTGATTAAGTCCGTACCAATACCCATCTGTGCCTTCCCAACCACCCTGGTATTGCCCCCAACGATTGTATATGGATACCTCCAAATCAGAAATGTTCTGAAACTCCTTAATCATAAAGACATCATTCATACCATCCCCGTTGGAAGTCACAATGTTCGGAAATAACATCCATGAAATAGGGTCAGCCGGTTCACCACAGTTGTCTGAATTGATCCAGACAATATGGACGTAAGCTGTGTCGTTTCCACAAGCATTGCTTGCAGTCACGTAGAAGCTACCGGAGTCTGCAAATACAAGGAATGTATCTGTAACACCGTTGTACCACTCAATATTTTCACCAGTGGCCCAGAATGTGGCAGTGTCATTTGGACACCGATATGCGGTGTCAGGAAAGGCTGTCACAGTAGGAGGTCCTAGAACTGTAACTTCAGCGGTGTCAATATCACCACAAGATCCGGGAATGGTGTAGTAAACCTCATGCACCCCAACACCTGCAGAATCTGTGAAGAACTCACCAGTACCACCATCAATACAGCCTGTACAATTCGCACTCCAACTGCCACCTGTACTGGAAGTGCTAAACTGGAATGGTCCACCTAAACAGGCCAGAGAAGGTACAGGATCAATGCTTGCCGTAGCTTGTGTATTCACAGTAACAGTCATACTTGCCGTGTCGTTAGGACACACTGTTCCGGCTACTATGTAGTCATAGTTTCCTCCAAGATGCACCCCAGGATCAAAAGTTCCAAGATGTCCACCATTAAGGGCACTTGGACCAGCCCACGTTCCCCCAGTTTGTGGCGTACCCGTTAACTGACCGAACAAAGCTGCTGGTAAGTCGTTTGTGCAGAAAGTAATGCTGTTGTCATTTCCAGCATCCGGAGAGGTTTCAATAGAAATGGTAACAGTTGCAGTGGAATCCGGGCATCCAACACCACCTCCCACAGTATATTCGTAGCTACCCGAGCTGTTAGTACTCGGATCAAAAGTCCCAAGATAACCTCCGGTTAAGGTACTCGGACCTGACCAATTTCCGGTATTGTCCGGCAATCCGCCCAAATAATCAAATAAATCAAGAGTGCCAGAGGTGTCACATATAGAAAATGTAGCATCCGTACCGGCATTGGGAGCTGCGGTGCCATTTGTGATTGTCACAGTTGCAGTGTCTTCACAACCGATTGATGATATTGCAATAACATGATAGGTACCGTCACACAATCCGATAGCTGTAACACTGTCTTGTCCAATTGGCGTGAAGGTATTGTCGTACCATTCGTACATGTAACCGGGAATTGATCCAGTAGCGGATGCAGTGGCTTCTCCGGCACAAGGGCAGCTTGCATTATTTCCGGTTACGGAAGCAACAATGGGCGTAATGGGGGCACAGCCATTATTGTATTGTGCAATGTAATTTGCATTTAATGCATTGTTTGGGGCACCTGGGGTTTGTTCATCTGCACCGCAATCAGCAATACTTGCACAAGCTTCTGTCCAATTAACCTGTAAATCCGGGTCCATGTCATTGAAATACCACACATCATCGGCACCGTTGCCTGCAAAATAAATCAGATTGTTCTGGTCATTATTGCCCCAGCAAACAGAGAAAACTTCACAACCATTTAAGTCAACTATTCTGGCACAATCGCCACCATTGGCCATTCCAATATTACTCCAGTTACCACCAGCGACCCATCCGGTAGTTGGATAACTACAAGCGGAAGCACCCGGCGTGGTCGAATTTTGTTCAAATAAGTTAACATCATTGATAGGCACAACTAAAACACAATTCCCATCGCTCAAACTCAAATCATCCGCTGGCAGGGCAGGGTTTGGATCATTGTTATTATAAATCACGATAATGGTTCCAAGAGGTACGCAAGACCATAGCGGATCATTGGAAAAGCGATTACAGCCTGGAGCTACACCAGTTCCTGAAGTTCCAGTACTGTGATATCCTGAGTTGTCATCAATGATCCAATTTCTGATATCAATGCAAGGAGGTGTTGTGACAGCGCAATTGTAAGCCACAGTGTCTACAACCACCAACTCTATGTACTCTTTACTGCCACTTGGACCATTAGACACTTCATTAATGATCAAAGTTTGGGCATGACCATTAAATATGCCGAAAACCAGTGTACAAGCCAACAGAAAATACTTCATCAAATATAATTTAGATAGTGGTTCGTCTGTAGATCAAGACGGTAGGATGTTCACTGCTACGAATATACTGAGAAGAGATGAGCTTTCATATTTTCTTAAGGTTAAAAACGATTAATAGTTCGTTAACATCTTCAAATGGTTTATTCACCACGATTATTATTAACATGTGGTGCTATTTGCCAAACAAATTCTAATTTTGCCCGCAGTACTTGTTAATTTTGAGCATGAGGGAAACCATTTTAATTTTAGATTTTGGGTCGCAATACACCCAGTTGATCGCCAGAAGAGTCAGAGAACTCAATGTCTATTGCGAAATTCATCCTTATAATAACTGTCCTGAACCTGGAGAAGACGTGAAGGGGGTTATTCTGTCCGGAAGTCCTTTTTCGGTGTACGATCCGGAATCACCCAAGCCAGACTTGTCCATTTTCGGTGAATTACCGGTTTTGGGAGTTTGTTTTGGTGCTCAGTACATTGCCAAATCTACTGGCGGAAATGTGGTAAGATCAGAAATCAGAGAATATGGTCGTGCGAATCTATCATTCGTCAACAATGAAAATATTTTATTGAAAGGTGTTGAACTCAACTCTCAGGTATGGATGTCTCATGCAGATACCATTTCAGAGATTTCTGATGAGTACGAATTAATCGCATCAACCAGTGAGGTCAAAATTGCAGGTTACGCCTCTAAGAACAAACCTTTATTCGGCATTCAGTTTCACCCTGAAGTCTATCATTCAACAGATGGCAAGCAAATGCTTGAAAATTTTGTTGTGGGTGTATGTGCTTGTGAGCAAAGCTGGACACCCGGTTCATTTGTTCACGAGACTGTGGCAGCACTCAAAGCGCAAATTGGAGATGACAATGTGGTATTGGGCTTATCGGGAGGTGTAGATTCTTCGGTAGCTGCCATGTTGCTTCATGAAGCCATCGGATCTCAGTTGCATTGTATTTTTGTTGACAATGGTTTGCTCAGAAAGAATGAGTTCTCAGATGTACTGAAGAGCTATGAGGGATTGGGCTTAAATGTAAAGGGCGTGGACGCCAGTCAGCAATTTTATGATGCTTTGAAAGATGTCAGCGATCCGGAGCAGAAGAGAAAAGCTATTGGACGTGTGTTCATTGAGGTATTTGATGAAGAGTCCAAATTAATTCCAAATGTAAAGTGGTTAGGACAGGGAACCATCTATCCGGATGTGATAGAATCTGTATCTGTAAACGGTCCTTCTGCCACAATCAAATCTCACCACAATGTGGGTGGCTTGCCCGATTTTATGAAACTTGAAGTGGTGGAACCTCTCAGGGCTTTATTCAAGGATGAAGTGAGACGCGTGGGAAGAGAAATGAACATTCCGGAATTCATCATTGGTCGTCACCCGTTCCCTGGTCCAGGCCTTGCTATTCGTATCTTAGGAGATGTTACTGCAGAAAAGGTACGCATTTTGCAAGAGGTAGATCATATTTGGATAAATGGTTTGAAAAAACATAATTTATATGATGATGTTTGGCAGGCTGGTGTGATTTTATTGCCGGTTAAATCCGTTGGTGTTATGGGAGACGAAAGAACCTATGAACAAGCTGTAGCCTTGAGGGCGGTTAGCTCAACAGATGGGATGACAGCAGATTGGTGTCATTTGCCATATGAATTCCTGGCTAAAGTGTCGAATGAAATCATTAATTCGGTGAAAGGGATTAATCGGGTAACTTATGACATCAGTTCTAAACCACCTGCAACAATTGAATGGGAGTGATGATAAGAAATTGGTATATAGTATTTTTTGGACTGATAGTCTCAATGGGCACATTGGCTCAAACAGAAGATCAGTTAGTCAAAAGGGACGGTCAGTACTTTTTTGAGTATAAAGTTGAAAAGGGGAAGACTTTCTACGGTCTCCAGCGTCAGTTTGATGTGTCAAAAGATGATTTAATCGACAATAACCCATCTTTGTCTGACGGACTAAAGAAAGGTCAAACTATCTATATTCCAGTTTCAGAAAAGTACCAAAACTTACTTCCGGAAGGTAAAACAACATCTTCAGTTGAAGGCCGTCAGGTGTCTCATGTAGTTGAAAAAGGGGAGACCCTTTATGGCATTTCTAAGAAATATGGCATTACAGTTGATGAATTGGTGACCGCTAATCCAGGAGCAGATCAAGGTCTGGATATTGGACAAACCTTGTATATCCCCGGCAAAGGAGGAGGTATTAATGACCTGAATATTGATCCAAAAACTCCTGAAAACCCTGTACATAATACAAGTGATAGCACAAAGGTCAAGCATGTTCTTCAGAAAGGAGAAACTTTGTACTCTCTGTCAAAAAGATACATGGTGTCCATAGACGACCTTAAGGCTTTCAACAATGGATTTCCCGGTGGGTTTGAAGCGGGAGATACCATCCTTATTCCGGTTAGAAAAGAAATTACTGAGCATTTCCAAAAGGAGATCACTTCAGATTCTACAGATACTTTGCAGCAAGCCATTGTTTTCAAAGACAAGTACGTAGTGTCTGTATTGGCGCCCATTCAACTTGATAAAAACGCCTCCGTTCAGTCTCGAAGAAAAACAGGAGAAGAAGCAGAGTTGTATGGACCAACAAAAATTGGAGTCGATTTTTATGGAGGGATCATGTTGGCTTTGGATTCATTAGCACAAGCGGGTGTATCGGTTGATCTCAGATTTTACGATACAGCAAAAGATACTGGTGCACTTGGTAGAATCCTGAGAAAACCTGAATTCGCCGAGTCCGATTTGATCATTGGTCCATTTCACAATTTCAACGTTAAAATAGTGGGAGAATACGCCAAGGAGCATAAAATCCATATGGTTGTGCCTGTGGCAACCTCCAATAAAGTATTATTCAAAAATCCATACGTGAGTCGCGCAGTGACATCAACCACATCTCAATTGAGAGGTATGGCGAAATACATTGCCGCCCATTACCCGGATGCCAATGTGATTTTGGTTGACAGTAAAAAAAGCAAGGACAAATACATGTTAGATGTCATGAAAAAGGCACTGACAAAAGAATTGACTGAAGCGCTTGGGAAACCTACAGAACCAAAAATGTCATACGTCACCAGTTATGATTCTAAGCACTTACATGGCAGTATTAGTAAAGAAACGCCTAACATCATTGTGGCGTGTTCGAAAGATCAGGGATTTGCGACCAACTTCATGACCAAGATCAACACAGTAAAGAACTCGTGGGATAAATACCAGGCAGAAATTAAGGTGTTTGTGCTTGACGAATGGGAATACTTTAACAGTGTGGATGACATGTACAAGAAAAAATTGAATATGCACTATGTGAGCAACCGTCATATTG
>JAUILH010000096.1 GCA_030433115.1 Bacteroidia bacterium
GCCAAAAAAGACAGTCTTTCCAAAGCAGAGGATCCTTACTCATATGTATTCAGAACTGAGACAACACCTGAACAGAGGTATAAAATTGTGAAGTACCGATCAGTCCTCTCAGAATCCGAACAAAAAAGGACCTACAAAGCTGTATTAACGTTGGAAGACGCAGAAGAAAAGGAAAAACTCTTAAAATTGTGGGGTGAGGATTAGTTCTCTGTCTTTGGGTTTCAAAAAAACCCATTGAGGGGTCTACTTAAACGGGTTCTGTCGAACCATTGTAACTATCCCCTTTTCTTCAAATGCTTCTCCATCGAAACCAGTTGCTGTAATGACATAGAAATATGTACCATCAGCTACTTTTTGCCCAGCAGGAGCTGTTCTACCATCCCACCAGCCTTCCGGACCATTCCATTCATATATGAGCGCGCCATAACGGTTGAAGATTTGTCCATGTAGTTGAGTAATGCCAATTGCCGTTGGTTTAAACACGTCATTAATTCCATCTCCGTTTGGTGTGAATACGTTTGGAACGGTTAAGCCTGGCTCACCTATAATCTCTATTACTACACTGGCAGTGTCAGTACAATTACCATCACTTACAGTTAAAATGGCGGTAAATGTTCCAGCAGAATTATACACATAAGTCGGGCTCACGTCTGTTGAACTACCGGAATCTCCAAAATCCCATGAATAACTTGTGGCGCCAATACTCGCATCTGTAAAATCAACACTCACTGGAATAAAACCGGTTACTGGATTTGCGGAAAAGTTAGCCACCGGTGTTCCTGGTCCGCTTAAAGTCACTTGATCATTCGTTACGCAGCCATCCGCATCCACTAAAACAATGTTGTAAACACCCACACCCAAGTTTGGAAATGAATCCGTTGGAAATAGGATTTGTCCATTGTCTATGCTGTATTGAATTGGACCCGACTGGGATAATGCATTAATTACGATACTTCCGTCCATGCTGGTTGGACATGTTGGTTGAACCAGGTCAATACTCACAATGGTGGGGCCTCCACCAGCATTAATAACTACTGAACCACTATCTGTGCAACCGTTGGCGTCTTGAACATAATAGTGATAAGTGCCAGGGGCAATACCCGGATAACTGGCTGTGCTGGTAAAGGTTGCTCCGCTGTCTATTGAATATGTAAAAGGTGATGAGCCTCCGGTTGGGCTGAAGTCCAAAGACGCATTTCCCCCCACACAAGTCTCATCTAGAGCCACTGCATTGGCAACCAGTGGATCGGGCTCAACCATTACAATACTAGATCCAACAGGACATCCGTTAACATCTTCTACAACAATGTCATATTCCCCGGGCCCCAGTCCCGTAAAAGTATTGTTGGCTTGAAATGTTTGTCCACCATCATTGGAATAAGTAATGGGTTGACTACCAAAAGCCATGACAGTGATTGAACCGTCATTGCCGCCATTACAAAATGGATTGATGAAATTGAGCGTAATGATGTCCGGACCAAAGCCGGAAGCGCTGTTTACAAAGATGGTATTGGTATCTGTACAGCCTGCGCCATCTATAACAACGCCTGTATACACACCAGCCGGCTGTGAACCAAAAAAGTTAGGTGCCTGATATGCAGAACCGCCATCTATACTATACATGTAGCTACCGTCACCTCCAGCTGCATTGATGGTGATGTCTCCGTCACTTGCCGGACAAGAAGCATCTGTTGTGGTGCTGGTGAACGTCAGCTCCAGGGGTTCGTTAATTGTAAATGTTGTGGTGTCCACGCAAAACGTGGTATCCAAAATTACCAGGGTATAGTTCCCTGCGCTCAGATCTAAAAAATTGCCGTTGTTCTGAATGGTATCTCCAAGCAACTCAAATGTGAGAGGTCCTGTTCCTGTAGCTGTGACTGTGAGAGATCCATCTGAAAAACCAAAACAGGTGGCGTCTGCGGTTGCAAAACTTGTTTGTGTAATGCCGCCTGTTCCGTAGAGTGTATAATGGAGTGTGTCCGTAAATCCGGCAGCATTTTCAGCAATTAAGGTGTAAACACCAGGACCAAGATTCAAGAATGTGGAATCTGCCTGATAAGTCTGTCCGCTGTCCGCAGAAAACATAAAGCCGGTTCCTCCTGAGGCGTTGATTTTTATGCTGCCATCTGTTGCCCCACACGAAGGCATGCTCACGTCTATGCTATCTATGGTAATGGCCTGTCCGAACGACTGTACAGATACAAACAGGCATATAATGGCAGCAATATGTTTAAAACCGTAAGTAATGAGTCTTTTTTTATACTAGTATGACGCCTTTAGCAAGCAACACGTTGCTTATACTGTCTGGCGCACAAAATGTTCCAATTTTACTCAAAAATATTGGTTTGACTGGTCAATTAGAACGAGTATATGCGAACTTTCCGACAAGGCATTGTTATGAAGTATCGTTTTCTTAACATTTTGAGGCTGTCATATTCGTAATTTAGTGACACAATGGGAAGAAAACACGGGAAAAAGAAAAATCCTAAAAAAAACAAGGTGCTGCGGCAGCTAACCGGACCGGTTCTGGCCATATTTGAGAACAGTCCAAAACGGTCTTTTAACTACAAACAAATTGCAGCCATGTTTAAGGCAACTGATGCGCCAACCAAACAGGCCATTATCGAGATTCTGGCTGTACAAAAGGCCAAGGGACGTCTAAAGGAAATTTCGCCCGGCAAATATGCCATTGCTAAAATGGACAAAACCGTCGAGGGAAAAATAGAAATTACAAGAAGAGGGGCTGGATATGTGGTAAACGATACCATGGATGATGTATTTATCCACCCAAGTAAAACGGGCAGTGCGTTTAATGGAGATACTGTGATGGTTACAGTATTTAAGAAAGGCAGGGGAGCCAAGCTGGAAGGAAAGGTGATTGAGGTGGTTGAACGCGCTCGCAAGCAGTACGTGGGGACTTATAAAGCCAGTAAAGACTTTGGTTTTGTGGTATGTGACGACAAGTTTATGCATGTTGATTTTTTCGTGCCCTTGAGTCTGTCTGGTGGTGCAAAAGAAGGCGAAAAAGTGGTGGTGAAGTTTGTATCCTGGGATGAACCAGACGACAGTCCAAAAGGAGAAGTGATAGACGTTTTGGGAGAAGCCGGTGCGCACCACACAGAAATGCATGCAATTTTAGCAGCCTACGGATTACCCTCAAAATTTCCGGATGCCGTGGAGCAGGCTGCTGAAAATATTCGTGTTGAGATAAGCGATGAAGACCTTAAGGACAGGGAAGATATTAGAGATTTGTTGACTTTTACGATAGACCCTGAAGACGCCAAAGACTTTGATGATGCTTTGTCGTTGAAAAAACTGGAGAATGGTAATTACGAAATAGGCGTTCATATTGCGGATGTATCGCATTACGTGAAACCCGGAGACCTAATTGATCAAGAGGCGTTTTCAAGAGCCACTTCTGTGTATTTGGTAGATCGAGTGGTGCCCATGCTTCCGGAAAAGCTCTCGAATGGAGTGTGTTCTCTAAGACCCAATGAGGACAAATTGTGCTATTCTGTCTTTTTTGAGATGACGGATAAAGCGACTGTGGTCAATCATAGAATTGCCAAAACAGCGATTCATTCTGACAGGCGATTTACTTATGAAGAGGCACAAGAGCGGATTGAAACCAAAGAAGGTGATTTGGCGGAAGAAATTAACCTGATGGATGGACTGGCCAAAATTTTGAGACGTCACCGCATGAGTTCCGGTGCACTTGAAATTGGTGGTGAAGAAGTGAAGTTCCGTCTCGATTCTGATGGTGGGGCTATTGAGGTATATACCAAAGTAACTAAGGATGCCAATAAGCTTATTGAAGAGTTTATGTTATTGGCGAATAAATACGTGGCGATGGCTGTAGGAAAACCGAAAAAAGGAAACGAGCCCAAACCATTTGTATACCGCGTTCATGAACCACCAGATCCGGACAAACTCACCAGGTTGGTGCGCTTCTTGAAACACATTGGTTACGACATTAAAAACCTAACTCCAGAAAACTGTACAACACAGTTAAACAAACTGTTTAAAGACCTTGAAGACAAACAGGAGAGCAGCATGATTAAAACCATGGCCATTAGAACCATGTCTAAAGCCGAGTATTCCACCGATAATGTGGGTCATTTTGGTTTGGCGTTTAGATATTACAGCCATTTTACCTCTCCTATTCGACGGTATCCGGATTTGATAATTCACCGTTTGTTGCATCAATATTTGACCAAAAAAGGTCGTTATAGTCTGGATCTGGAACACGCCTGCAAACATACCAGCACACAAGAAAAACTGGCCGCTGAAGCTGAGCGGGAATCAATAAAATATAAGCAGGTGGAATACTTGCAGGATAAAGTTGGTTTGGTGTTTAAGGGAGTGATTTCCGGATTTAACGACAAAGGCATGTTTGTAGAGCTATCAGAATCGAAATGTGAAGGTATGGTGCGTTTGAGCGACATTATGGACGACAATTATCGTTTTGACGAGTCTCTTTACCTGGTAAAAGGACAGAAACATGGCAAAGAGTTCTTTTTGGGTGATGAAGTAGACGTTTTGGTAAGACAAACTGACTTGCACAGGAAGCAGGTTGATTTGGAGTTAGTGGATGAGAATTTCTTTTAAACTGAAGTAAGGTCTTTCAATGTGGTTTCTAAACTTCCGGCATAAGGATAGAAGCGGCAGCTCCCGAGAAACGGGACTACAGCGGATAGCCTGACCCGACCTTAAGGAGGGGATGCCCCAGAAAAATTATATCAAATTGATTCTCTTAACCAATTCTTCTTTGTACGACCCACCAATTGGAATGATTTTCTTGTCGTTTTCCAAGATTAAGTTGGGCTGTTCGATGGCGGAAATTTTGTCTAAACGCACAATAAACGAGCGGTGAACTCGAATAAAGTTATCGCCTGGCAACTTGCGCTCAATGTCTTTCATGGTTGAGTGAATGGTGTAGCGGCTATTGAGTGTATTGATAACCACATAATCCTTTAACGCTTCTACAAAGTAGATGTCGTCTGTTTTGAGTTTAACCAAACGCGAGTTGGATTTGACAAAGATGAAGTCGGTGTTTTCTTTGTTTTCAACAATGTTGAACAGCAGGTCTCTTTCTTTTTCTACCTCTTTCTCTTTACCGTGCTTGTACAGCGCCATTTCTATAGAGGTATGCAAGTCTATTTCTTTAAATGGCTTAATGATGTAGCCGTATGGTTCTGTAATTTTTGCTTTTGCCAGTGTGGACTCATCTGCATAGGCTGTTAAGAAAATAACCGGAATGCCTTTGGTTTCTTTTACCCGAGCTGCCGTATCAATTCCAGTCATATCTCCTTTGAGCATGATATCCATTAACACAATATCCGGATTTTCTGAAGCGACCAGTTCCAGCGCCTTTTCTCCAGTTGCTGCAGCACCAACTACATTGTATCCCAATTTTTTGAGGCTATGTTGAATGTCTTTAGAGACGATACTTTCGTCCTCAACTACCAATACATTTGTTTTAGCCATGCGTTTTTTGCTTTTGTCGTGTAAAAGTAATTAAATATTTAGTGCCATTTTCTTGTTCCAGGGTCAATTTACCATCTAATTGTTCGACCAGAGTAACCACTAATTGTAGACCTAAAGTGTTGGTGTTCTCGTAGTCAAAATTGGGAGGTAAGCCTATGCCATTATCAGACACTACCATGGTAATTTCGTCATTTTCTTCCGATAAACCAATAAATAGACTGGCTTTTTTGTGGCTCTCTCCTTCTATTTCCGGGAAAGCATACTTGAGTGCATTTGATACCAATTCGTTAACAATGAGCCCGCATGGAATGGCCTGATCAAGGTCTAGTGAGATTTCCTGAATGTCATATTCCTGTTTGAGTTTGCCAGGGTTGACCTGATAGGTGTATACTAGGTTTTTGGACAAGTTGAGGATGTACTCGGAAAAATTAATGGAACTAAAGGTTTCCGTTTGGTAGAGGCTCTCGTGGATAAAGGACATTGATTTTATCCTGTTTTGACTTTCGCGAAGAATGTTGAGTGTATTTGTATCGTTGACATAGGATGACTGCAGGTTGAGAATGCTTGAAATAACCTGCAGGTTGTTTTTAACCCTGTGGTGGACCTCTTTGAGCAGAATTTCCTTTTCGTATAACGACTCCTTTATTTTCTCTTCTGTATATTTTTTGTCCGTGATTTCGTGCGCCAAACAAGCAATTTCCCTGATATCTCCATTTTCAAGAATAATTGGACTGAGGTAGAGCTCCAACCAGAAATCGTTTTTTCTAATGTCTGTTAGTTTCACCTCAAACTGTTGCGTGGTACCTTTTAGCGCTCGGTTGAAGTAAGACATAAAGTAGTCGTAATCCTCCCTGGTAAGATGCTTTTCAACCATAGATAACAGGCTTTCTTTTGCCACTGGAGTTTCGCCTAATAGGAGTTTTGATGCGTTGAAAAAACTGTTATTAAATGAAATAAAATTGAGGTTTTCGTCAACAATCCATATCAACATATTGGAGTTGCTTTCGAATATAGATTTAATGGTGGAACTTTGCTCGCTTAGCACACGCTCCACATCTTTAATTTCTGAGATATCACGACTGATTCCCATGGCACCTATCTGTTTACCTTCCTCATTTTTAATGATAGAAGCAGATAAAATAGAGCTAAACACTCGACCATTTTTATCCACATTTTCGACCTCTCCAATATACCTTCCTTTTGAATTAAGTTGTTCTGCTATTGTTTGGTAGTCTTTCGGGTTCTTGTAGAGCTTTTCGGGGCTCATTTTAACGATTTCTTCAAATTTGTACCCGAATTTATCGAGAGCAGATTGGTTGATCTCTGTAATCTTTCCTTCATTATCAGACGCCATGATCATATCCAGGGAGCTGTCCAGAATGTTTTTGGTGAACCTTTGATTTTCCCGGAGTTGCTTTTGAGTGCGCATGTGCTCCTCAATTTCATTTTCGAGCAAAGTGTTTTCTGCCTGGGCCTGAAGCAGCTGCTTTTTGGCAGAAATATCGTTGAACACCGCTTGTATGGCCGGTTCTCCTTTGTAACTAATTAAGGACGATCTTGTCTCAACATCTATGATGTTGCCTCTGGTTGTTTCTAGTTTTACCTCAACAAATGGCAACTCCTCTCCTTTTAGCAGCTGTTCTTTTCGAGCAAGTGCCTGCTCGTGATACTCTTCTGGCAAAAACTCATATATCGTTTGTCTTACCCTGTTATCATCTTTAAAATACTCTTCATAGGAAAGCAGTTCATCAGAGTCCTGAGCATCAATTTCTATTTCAAGCAATTCATATGCCTTGTGGTTTGCATATTTAATTTTTCCTTCCTGATGAATAACAATGCCATATGGCGAACTGTCTATTAGATGCTGATATTCTTCTCGTCGGGTATTGATGGTTTGCTCATATTGTTTCCTTGAGGTAATATCTGTGATGAAACCTTCCAGACCTATTGCTTGGCCGTCTTCATCCAGAATGACTTCACTTTGTTCCCACACCCATTTTTCTTTGCCTGATTTATCTACAATAATGTATTCAAAAACAAAACGCCTTTTTGTGGACGCCTCATCCAAAATCTCCTCTATTCCTGATCTGTAGTCTTTATGAATGATCTCGTTGAAAGAAATGTCTCTATTGGCAATGATCTCTTCGGGCTGGTAGCCGGTTAATTCTACGCAGCCGTCACTCATATACTCCATGGTCCAGTGGTTGTCTAGCTTACATCTGTATGCCATACCCGGGAGGTTATCCAATAATGTGGACAATGCGTGTTCGCTTTCCATCAGGGCTTCTCCCGTCTCCTTGAGCTCTGTAATATCTATTAAGGTTCCTTCTATGAGTTCCCATTCTTCATTTAAGTTGGCGTTCACCAGGCACCAGATTGGTTCTCCACTTTTTCTTTTAAGGCATACTTCATAATTGGTAATTGCCTTCTTTTTCTTAAGTTCTTCAACCAATTTTTCCTGGTCTTCCTTTTTGTAATAAAGGTCTTTAACCATGACACTTTTGATGTCTCGAATATTGTCGTAGCCCATTAAATTAACCAGCGAAATATTGCAATCTATTACCTTGTCCTTTTTTGACACGCGGAAAACTCCGGCCATATTTCTTTCAACCAAACCTCTGTATCTTTTTTCAGAGATTCTAAGGGCTTCTTCGGCAAATTTCTTTTGCGTGATATCTCGAATGATTCCGAACTTGGCAATGATGGTGTCGTTCTCTACTTTCGGATAAATATTTTCCTCCAACCAATGGTAATTTTGGGTCTTTTGATTCCTCAGTCGGTAGGTTATAGAGATGGGTTTTTTCTTATCGTTTATCACCTTTATCATGGCGTAAACATTATCTAAGTCTTCCGGATGAACAAAGTTAGTGAGTCCTTCATTTCTGGCTATGGTTTCATAATCTTGCGCAGAAATTCCCAGAACGTCTTCTATTTGTGGAGAGATGTATTTAAACGCACTTTTCCCATCTTCCTGTACTTCAATGTTGTAAATAATGTCATCCAAACTGTTGATTACCAAAGACAGGTTTTCTTCACTTTCTTTGAGGGCTTCTTGCGTTTCCTTGAGGGGTGTAATGTCGATGAGCGTGCCTTCCACGTATGAAGGTGTTCCGTTTTCTTCAACCACCCTTGAGTTTTCCAAAATCCAGATTTCCTGACCATCAATTAACTCAATTTTGCTTTCATGATTGATCATGGATTTTTTATCCAGCAAGGTATCATGGAAGGTCCCCTTATCTGAACTGGAAATGTAAATATCCGAAGAGACTTTTCCTATGAT
Source organism: Bacteroidia bacterium (assembly GCA_030433115.1). Taxonomy (GTDB): domain Bacteria; phylum Bacteroidota; class Bacteroidia; order Flavobacteriales_D; family JAUILH01; genus JAUILH01. Next base: position 8,768 of record JAUILH010000096.1, read on the forward strand.
CTCTTCTTTGTTTTCATATCCAAAAATTTTGGCAAAAGCATCATTACAATCAAGAATTTCCTTGTCGGAAACGGAGGCCTTATAAACACCAGCCAGGTTTCTTTCAAACAAGGTTCTATACCGTTCTTCTGATTCCTTGAGTGTATTTTCATAGAGTTTTCTGGCTGTCACATCCGTCCCTAAACCATAATTTCCTATCACTTCTCCCTGACTGTTGAATTGTGGAAATACCTGTTCCTCTATCCACACATACTCATCCTTCTTTGGATGATTAAATCGATAGGTCAGTGTGACTTTTTGTTTGTTGTTTAGGGTACGGTTAGCTTCTATTAAACTGTCCCTATCATCAGGATGAACAAAACTCAATATGGTACCGTGTAAAAAGTGCTTTCTGTAATCGTCTTTACTAATCCCGTATACAGACTCTATTCTGTCGGAGACAAAATCCAGTTCCGGCTTTCCGTTGACTATTCTTGTACTGTATACCACACTTTTTACTGCATTTATAACATTATTTAGGCGCTCATTGATGTGCTCAATATTGTCTTTTGCCTCAATGGTTTCCGTGACATCACTTATTCTGGTAACGTAGTATTTGTTCTTTTTAACTTGAAGCGGTGTGATATTGAGTTTACCCCAAAACACCTTTCCGTCTTGCGTTTCATACTGTAGATTTTTCTTGTAGCTTCCTTTTAAAGCTATTTGCTTTTTGCATTTTGTCAATTCATCATCACTCAGTTTATTTATGATGAATTCATCTCTACTGGATCCTATCAAACTCTCCTTGTCTTTGTATCCAAACATCTTCAAAGCTCTGTCGTTGCAATCAACAATTTTTCTTGTGTAAAAATCTAGCAGGAAAACAGCCTCAGGGGAGTTATTGTACACTTCATTTAGCAAGTCTCCTTTGTAGCGACTTGCCTGGTTAACGAACAAACTTTTGGCAAAAATGAAATGAAACAGCAGCACGCTTGTAGCTGCAATAAGCCCATTGTAGAGTAAAATATCTCCTGACGTTTCATGCACTATGCAAGCTGTAAAAGAAGCCAATATACCCCAGGTTAAAAGCATATAGCCTCTTTGTGTTTGGGAAAACTGCGCTGAGGCGAGTAAGAATACGAGAGACGCAAAAACCAGTTTTACGACATCAAGATCGGTTAAGAACAATAATATGGTGACTACCAAGCTTAGTAGGATGCTAACAAAAGGAAAATCGCTGGTCGCCTTGCTCTGCATAAGAGCTACAAGTTAGGTTTTATTTTTTTACCATCAATTTTATACTCAACACCATTTTTATATTGGATGGTCATGTACACACTGCCATCAGGAAGGAATTTCTTCCACTCACCCATGCGCCTTCCTGATCTATACTTTCCTTCTTCTTTCTTGTATCCGTTTTGGTAGTAATAGGTGTGTTTTCCTTCTTCATAACCATTGACATATTCCCCTTCAAATCTCTTTTTATCATTGCCGTAAGTCTGCACCCATTCACCTTCTTTTAAATCATCTCTAAATGCGCCTTCTTCACTGTAATCGTTGTACTCGTAAAACCAGGGTCCGTCTCTCATACCAGCAATGTACTCTCCTTTGGCAATTATGTTTCCTGTAGAATCGTATTCTATTGATTCACCTTCTTTCAACCCTTTTCTGTAAGTTTCTTCTCTTTGAGGCATGCCATTGCTAAACTGCCATTTCCAAAAACCATTGGCTTTGCCTTTTTTGTATTTACCTTTCTGTTCTACTTTGCCATTTTCATGGTAATATACCCATTGCCCCTCTTTTAGTCCGTTTTCATATTTGCCTTCCGCCTTCTTTTCACCACTCAGATAATAGTAGGTCCATTCACCATCATAGTTACCCTTGGCATCTATGATGCCTTCTGCAATTTTAGTATCTGCTTCATAGAGGTAACCATTGATGATGTTGCCTTTGATATCGTATTCCCGGAAAACACCTTGTTTCTTTCCATCTTTTAATCCGCCCACCAATTTCTCGCTACCATCGGGATGGTATTCTCTATACAATTCGATGAAGAACAGCTCTGGTGCATCCTCTTCTATCACACCTTCATCGTACTTGGTGATATCTTTCAAAGAGCCATTCTTATCGTACTCCTTTGCCAATCCGTTTAAAGTCCCGTCTTGATATTCTGCCTCAGACTTGATGGTGCCGTCTTTGTAATATTCCTTCCAAACGCCAACTTTCTTATTATTATCATCGTAGCGGTTAATCTTTTCTATGGAACTGGTAAAACCTGATTTATAATCGTAAATGGTAATGATTCTTCCATCTTCTCCATATTCAACAGACTTTCCATCAGCTTTGCCTTTTTCATAAACAATCTCTTGCCTTACTTTTCCAGAAGGATAGTATAAAGTTGAAATGCTGTCTTTTTGATTGTCTTTGTAGTAACTGGTTTCTACCAAAAATCCAGAGTCGTTGTACACTTTGGACAAACCATGTTTCTTACCGGCTATATAGGTGATTTCTTTTTCTATTGTTCCGTCTGCCCTATAGAATTTCCAGGCATCATTGATTTGACCACCATCCCAATTTCCCACGGATTTTTTTGTACCATCTTCATAATAAGTGGTCCATTTGCCGTGAGGTTTTCCATCCTTCATGTTACCTTCGCTGGAAACCTGGCCATTTTCGTAGAAGAATTGGTTAAATCCGTTAGGGTCTATATCCGAACCGTTCTGGGAAAATACACAATTTCCAAAACTCAATGTACAGATCAGTAATAATATATATTTAAAATTATTTAAAGTTTTATTATTCATTATTAGTCCGTGGAAACTGTTAATAGTTTATTATAATTTTATTGTCTTTATGACTTATTAAGGTTTTACCCAATTTTATAAACAATGATAAAAAAGTTAATCAACTCATTTAATTAAACTTATTTACTTTGTTAACATTGTGTTGATATCCTAAAACTTAATAAAATTACTAAAAAAGAAGACATCATTTTTGTTCATAACCTCTGGCTTATCTTTTTATAAGTCGTCGTAAATGCAACGAAAATTATGCCATTAGAAAAATTTATGAATTCTGACCAGATTTTTTTTCGCCAGATATTAACACGAAATGAATACTGTTAAAAATTGACTGTTAAAAAAAAGGGGTTTTAACTAACTGAAAAATAAGCAATTAAAAAAGTACTAACAAAAGAGTAACAATGGGAAAAACAATAGCAATTGGGTGTGATCATGCAGGATATGGTTTGAAATTAGCCATTATTGACGTATTGGAAGGTAAGGGCTACCAGGTAAACGATTATGGAACAGATTCTGAAGACAGTACAGATTATCCCGATTACGCACATCCTGTTGCATTGGATGTTGTGGATAATGAACGTTTGGGAATTCTAATTTGTGGAAGTGGAAACGGTATCAACATGACGGCAAACAAGCATGAGGACGTGAGATCTGCTTTGTGTTGGGAGCCAGAAATAGCCGAATTGGCACGTTTACATAATAACGCCAATGTACTGGCTTTACCTGCCAGATTTATCAGTCAGGAAAAAGCCCTGGCAATAGTAGATGTGTTTTTGGGAACGGAATTTGAAGGAGGAAGACACGAAAGACGTGTGAACAAAATAAACTGTTGATATGATTAGGTACGTTTCTGGGTTAATCTTTATGCTACCATTTATCGGTTTCTCCCAAGAGGACTGGTCAAAAAAATATGCTCAGGAAATAGATGCGGAAACCTTAAAAAAACACTTAACCATCATCGCCTCTGATGAGTATGCGGGCAGAGAAACAGGGTACGCAGGTCAGAAAAAAGCAGAAAAGTATTTGATTGAACAGTTTAAAAAACTGGGAATGGCCCCAGGAAATAATGGCTCTTACATTCAGGAATTTGATGTGGTCACTTCTCAGCCAGACGGAAAGTTGACAGTTGATGATAAAACGTATGATTTTCTATCGGAGTTTTACTTCTATTACAAATTTGAAAAAGACTTTAATGTTGATCAGATCGTTTTTGCGGGATATGGAGTAGACTCAGAGAAGTATTCTGATTACAAGGACATTGACGTTAAGGGAAAAATTGTGATGATTTTGGAAGATGAACCCTATGATAAGAAGGGAAGATCTCTGGTAACAAAGAAAAAAACCGAATCGGAATGGTCGTATAGCTGGAAAAAGAAATATGAAACAGCCATAAAAAATGGTGCTGCGGGCATGATTACCATTGTTCAGGATTATGAGAATAAAAGGGAGCTGGTCAAAGGATTTTTATCATCTCCGCGAATGAGTTTGGCAGGCAACGAAGAAAAAGATGAGTTGGCAGATGCCCCACCGTTCATTTATATATCAGAAAAATTGGCCAACAACATACTATCAAAAACAGGCACTGATTTATCTAAACTGAAGAAACAAATTTCCAAAACGAAACGTCCGGCTTCCATGGATATCAACATCAAGGTTTCCATGGACTTTCTTCCAAAGGGAGATGAACTAAAATCTTCTAATGTACTGGCATTTTTAGAAGGAAGTGATAAAAAGGAGGAAGTCCTGGTTATCACAGCACATTACGACCACATTGGTCAAAATGGAGATTTAATATACAATGGTGCAGATGATGATGGAACGGGCACAGTGACGCTTTTGGAGTTGGCACAAGCATTTAAGAAAGCAAAAGAAGAAGGACACGGACCAAGAAGAAGCATTTTGTTTATGCCAGTATCTGGCGAGGAAAAAGGCTTGTTGGGATCAGAGTATTACAGTGAAAACCCGGTTTACCCTCTTGAAAAGACAGTGGCGGACCTCAATATTGACATGATAGGAAGACACGATACTTTACATACACACTCGAACTATGTGTACTTGATTGGCTCAGATAGGTTGAGTTCTGAGTTGCATGAGATCAGTGAAAACGCGAATAAAACGTATACAAATCTGGAACTGGATTATACATACAACGAAAAAGACGACCCCAACCAGTTTTATTACCGTTCTGACCACTATAATTTTGCTCGAAAAGGCATTCCGGTAATTTTTTACTTCAGTGGTGTGCATGAAGATTACCATGAAGCCACAGATACCGTGGATAAAATTGAGTTTGAAAAAATGACCACCATAGCCAAATTAGTATTTCATACTGCGTGGGAACTGGCGAATAGAGAGGATAAGATAAAGGTGGACCAACCTATTGAATGGGATTAAGGTTTTTCTAATAAACCGGCTTTGAAACATAATTTTTCTATTTCCTGAACAGAAACACCCTCAAAGTTTTTAGATTCAAAAGAGTTAAACAAACAATGTACCTGTGAACATTCAAAACAAATTTCAACGAAACCATTGACTACATTATCTTTATAAAAAAGAACCCCATGTCTTGGCATGTAACACTCTGCGCCAAAACCTCTATCAACTCCAGAGAAAACAATAGGCAAGAGCTTTTTGCATGATTTTTTTGTGAGGGTGTTAAGTACACTAAGCCTGCTAAAATCTAAGAAGTCTCTAATATCAATGGTATCTTTTATTTCTGGTCTTGTTCTATTGTAAGAAAGATCAATAATGGTTTCTTGAGTGCGAGATATGTATTGAATTTTTTTCTTAGTAAGGTCTGTGTAGACCGTATCGGGTAATGCAGAAATACTCACAAAAACCAAAGAATCCAAGTCATGATCAAGGTAATTTCTGATGCTTGATATCAATTCGGGAGGATAATATGATTTGAATGAGACATCAAACTTTTCGCTGTCAATCTTATTTTGAGAAACAGAAGCAATTGGCAAAAGAAAAACGAACAAAAAAAAGAGCTTCATATCTTAGTTAGAAACAAACACTTTTTGAGCAAAACGGATAGGTCCTTCTAGTGAAACCACATACAATCCGGTATTCAATTTACAAGAGACACGGCTATCACCTAATAGGTTATTTTGTTGAATCAAACGGCCATTTAAATCATAAACAGCCAATTTTCCGGTGACATTTTCTGAAAACGACAAATGTCCGTGATTATAACCGATGACAACAGATGGAAAATCTTTCTCCTTAATAGAATTAAACGCAGAAATTTTTACCAAACCACCACCATTCGTTCCCAACCAAACATCTGGTCCAACTACTTCTATGCAATGAATGTAGTCTTCGGGAAGTGGTGAGTTGGAGGTATTAAAATTGGTAAATGTGCCATTGTTGAACTTAAAAACCCCCTTGTCATAAGAACCGATATACACATCATTATCGCCTTCAACAAAGGTTAAGTTGTCTGTAGTTAAAGCACTATTAGATTCTGTATAGAAAGAAAAAATACCGGGACCATTGTAAACGGTAATTCCCTGAGAAGGTGTTGCACACCATATTTTATTTTCAAAGGTATCAACCGACAGCACAGTATTGTCGGGAAAGGAACTGGTATAAGAGTTATACACCGTTACATTGGTGTCTTCAATGATAGAAAGTCCGCCATTAAAAGACCCCAAATAAATGGAACTGTCTGAAAATATTGAAGCAGAGATGTTATTAGACCAAAGCGGACTGTTGAAAGCATTCCAAACAGTCCAGTTATTACCAGGCGCCATTTTCGCGATTCCAAAAGTTGTTCCCGCCCAAATATTGCCGCTACTATCTGCTGTAATGCTTTTAACAAAATTATCAGGTAATCCTGAGTTAAAGGTGGTGTAACTTGTGAATGAAGAACCATCAAAATGAATGAGACCACTGTCTGTTGTGCCTATCCAAAGTGCGTTGTTTTGATCAATTTCAAGCGCACGAATGCTGTTGCTGGGAATGTCGGAATTGGATGTATCATAAGTGATCCAATTAATCCCGTCAAACCAATATAAACCATAATCCGTGCCTATCCAGATGTTTTGTGAAGCATCTTCAGCAATAGTTCTTACAGAGTTATCTTGCAGAGGGGAATTCGTATTGTCATAAATATCCCATTGAAACTGTGCATGTCCAGAAAGAACACATACTAACAAAAACAAGCAGCAACAAAAAGTCCGCATGATCATTATTTAGAAATGATGAATCGTTTTGTAATTAATTGATCCATGATATTGAGTCGCACAAAATAAACGCCTGGAGCAACTGAGCTTAAGTTTAAATCTCTTTGATACAAACCAGTGTTTGATCCTTCATTTTTGGATACAATAATTTTACCATTGATGTCAACAATATGATATGAGAACCTGGCCGTTCCAGGAATTTGCAGACTCATTGTGAATAGTCCATTATTTGGGTTGGGAGAAATGCTAAGGTTATTGGATAAATCTACTTCATCAATGCCATCGCAATTTTCAACCAAAATGGTGTGATTGGTTGGTGGTCCCGGACAAGAGCTTAATCCCACTTCCAACACCCAATCGTAGAAGTAGTAGTAAAACCCACCACCTGCAGTTGAGCCAGTTATTGACATAGTGTCTGTAATCTCGTAGGGATATGAAACTCCCGCGCTGCTTCTGTATAGGTTGGCGTTTGTTGGCACTGTAATTTGATAATTATTGCCAACTGCCAAATCATAATTGAGACTGACTACTGACTCACCATCTGGTAAATTATAGGTACCTCCGGTTACCAGGTTTCCACCTTGATCTAAAACCTGAATGGTTCTTGGTCCCGCACCATTGGCATAAACCCTAACAGACTTGATTCTTAATGGGGTCATCACATCAAACAACATGAATTGATTGCCGGAAAAATAACCACCGTTTCCTCCAACCGTATCAGGAATTCCGTTAGATAACACAGAACCTGCTGTTGATAATAATGGTTCTGCGGTATAAGTAGCGGAAGCATTCAAAGAGGGAGTTGTAAAAGGAGATCCGGTTCCTACCAAAAACCCATTTTGATCGTACCAATTCACGTCAGTGGTTGATGAGGATAATTGCGCAGATTGACCTTCGCAAACCAAAGTATCTCCTGTTACTGTGGTTGGTCCAGGAGCCGGTAGAACACTTATGGTAATTGGCTGACTTGTGGCAGTACCACAGTGGTTAGTTAAATTTACGTCATAGGTGCCAGACTGTGTCACCTGAATAGATTGAGTAGTGTCTCCAGTACTCCAGGTGTAGTTAACACCAGCAGGTGCTGTTAAGGTGACCACGTTTCCATCACAAAACTCCGTTCCCATATCGGATGTAATTTGAAAGTTGGGATTACCCGGTGCATCTTGCAACGTAAGCGTAATAGGTACTGCCGTATAATTGTTAGTCTCATCCTCTTCAATAAAATTATTCAAAGGGTCTACTTCAGCCACGATCCAATAATTACCGTTACATGTTCCGGGAGGAATGTTGATCCACATACCATCGAGAGTTTCATTATAGATATCTGTATAGCCCACAGAAATCCCTTGCTCAATTACCGAACAGTTATAATTTCCTCCACCGAGACCCCAGTTATCAAAGTCTCCATTTAGCAGGACATTTCCCATCATATAGGTGGTATTAGAATCCCTACA
>JAUILH010000097.1 GCA_030433115.1 Bacteroidia bacterium
GTAGAAAGACAAGCCACCATATATTTTATAAGGAATATTCAGTTTTCTTAATGACTCCTCGAATGACCTTGATTGGGCATTGGTTCTATATAAAATGGCGAAATCTGAATACATTGCGTTTCGATTGCTCTGTGTTTCAAAAATGCGATTGGCGACTAATTTGCCTTCTTCATTATCAGTCAAGCTCCCAACCACATCAATCTTATCTCCAGGATTATTTGAGGTCCAAACATCCTTTTGGATCTGGTCCTTATTCTTTTTAATGATTGAGTTGGCTGCCTTTACAATAGTTTGGGTCGATCGGTAATTCTGCTCCAACTTGAACATCTTAAAGTCGGGGTAATCTCTTCTGAAGTTTAAGATGTTTTGAATATTCGCCCCACGGAAAGCATAAATACTCTGTGCATCATCACCAACCACACAGATGTTTTCATGTAACGCTGCCAATTTCTTTACAATCAAGTATTGTGAATAGTTCGTATCCTGGTACTCATCTACCAGAATGTGTTGAAACTTGTGCTGATACTTATTCAGTACTTCAGGGAAATCTCTCAAGAGTACATTGGTCTTGAATAAAAGATCATCAAAATCGATGGCTCCCGCGCTAAAGCATCTGCTCTCATATCTGGTGTAAATTTCATTGAGGTGAGGCATGGAGCGCATGCGGTCTTCAGACACCAAATCAGAATTTTCTTTATAAGCTGTAGCCGAAATGAGGTTGTTTTTGGCAGATGAAATCCTATGTTGAACGATATTGGGTTTGTAGGTCTTATCATCCATACCGGCATCTTTGATAATGCTCTTAATGAGGTTTCTGGAATCAGCCGTATCATATATGGTGAAGTTTCTGGGATAACCGATCAATTCACTTTCAATTCTCAATATTTTAGCGAATACCGAGTGAAAAGTCCCCATCCAGATGGATTGTGCGTCAGTCCCACCGGCAATCTCTGCAATTCTATGCTTCATCTCCTTGGCCGCCTTATTGGTAAAGGTCAATGCCAGAATTTTAAACGGATCTACGTCATGGTTAATAAGGTGAGCAATGCGATAGGTGAGTACCCTTGTTTTTCCTGATCCGGCCCCGGCAATGATCATCATTGGACCTTCCAGATTTTCTACTGCTGCTCTTTGCGCGTCATTCAGCTCTTCCAGGTATTTCATAAATACAAAATTAGAAGAAAGCGCAGGATGGTACGATATATTTTCTGAATAGATATGAACAAACTCAGAATTGGTCAGGTAAGCTCAATTAGTATCGTGAGCAAGCTAATAACAAGACATAATGGCGTGAAAAGTCGGTTGTCGGCTCTGGCAAATCGCGTGTCATGAATCCTCTTGGTGATACCAATGTAATTGAAATCTCCAATAAATCTAATGAAGAAAAGTCCGGCAATGCTCCATCCAATCCAGGATGGATAGAAAGCTACATTCATTAAATGAAATAGGAAATAAGATCCCATAAACCAGAGTCCCAGTCCAACAATTATTGTAGCGATCGGTGGAGGAGTATAAGGTGATTCTTCTTGCTTTGAGGGGATAACGGCTTTACTGCCCCATTTTCCTCCAAGAGCCCAGTAGAAATGAATGCCTCCGATAAAACTGAAAATAGCCACCAGAATAATGCTCATTTTTTATTTTCGAAACTACTGTATAGATAAGAGAGGGGGAGTTAACTTAGGGTAATTAATATGTAATTAGTTCGATTTTGTTAGCCTGGCTCTAATTCTGCTAAGCGATTGTGGGGTGATCCCCAAATAGGAAGCAATGTGTTTTAAAGGAAATCGCTGAAAAAAATGTGGATGTTGTTCAATGAGCTTGAGATATCTTTCTTCCGGGGTGAGAAATAACATGTTCTCAGTTCTACGTTTGCTATTAATAAAAATTCGTTCAGCCATCATACGTCCAAATTGATTCCAGTAAAGACTTTTTTTGTATAGTTGTTCCAGATCTTTTTTATGTAGACTGATTGTTGTCACGTTTTCCAGAGCTTCTATGCAGAGTGACGCCGGCTTTTGGTATAAAAAACTTTCATAGTCGGTAATGAACTCTCCTTCTCTACAGAGAAGTAAGTTTACTTCCTTCAAATCCATATCAAGATAATAGGACCGTGCACTTCCTTTATGAATAAAATGGATAAACTCGCATGTAGCCCCTTCCGGTAAAATCATTTCGTTTGATGCGAAATGGAGTGCTTGAAAATATGGGGAAGCTTCATTCCAGTTTTTGTCTGTCATTGGTAAAACTTGATTTAAACTTTCTTTGAGTGATTCCATAATTTGGTCGATCATTTTTTTAGGTTTGCGGGGTCCGATTCTGGTTTCAACATATTAACGTTAAAAAACTGAAATAAAATTCAGTATTGTGTTGGAATATAAAAATAAACATCTATCTTTGCAGCCCCAAAAATACCCCTAAACTGTTTTTAGGGGAGGGAAAATATTAAACTTAGAAAAAGCATATAAAATGCCTACAATACAACAGTTAGTAAGAAAAGGAAGGATTCAGCAAACCAAAAAAAGTAAGTCTGCCGCCTTGGATTCATGTCCTCAAAGAAGAGGGGTTTGTGTACGTGTTTATACAACTACACCAAAAAAACCAAACTCGGCGATGAGAAAAGTAGCAAGGGTAAGATTGACTAACGGTAAAGAAGTAAATGCTTATATCGGTGGAGAAGGACACAACCTTCAGGAACACTCTATTGTACTTGTGAGAGGAGGGAGAGTGAAAGATTTACCAGGTGTAAGGTATCACATTGTAAGAGGAGCTTTGGATACTGCTGGTGTTGAAGGTAGATTGCAAAGAAGATCTAAGTACGGTGCAAAAAGACCTAAGAAGAAATAAATTATAACAGGAGTATTATCAACTAGAGATGAGAAGAAGAACCGCAAAAAAACATGCTATTTTACCTGACCCAAAATTTAATGAGGTCATCGTAACAAAGTTTGTAAACAATTTGATGCTTGACGGAAAGAAGAACATGGCATTCAAAATCTTTTATGACGCAATGGATATCATTAAAAGCAGAGTGGAAGATGAGGAGCCTTTGGATGTTTGGAAGAAAGCATTGGAAAACGTAACCCCAAGTGTTGAGGTAAGAAGTAGACGTGTAGGTGGTGCTACTTTTCAAATCCCTACTCCGGTTAGAGATTCCAGAAAAACATCTTTAGGGATGAAGTGGATGATTAAATATGCCCGTTCAAGAAACGAAAAGTCAATGGCTCAGAAGTTAGCTGGTGAAATCATTTCTGGAGCTAAAGAAGAAGGTGGCGCCTTCAAAAAGAAAGAAGATACTCACAGAATGGCTGAGGCCAACAAAGCATTCTCACATTTTAGATTCTAAGAAATAATGGCAAAAAGAGATTTAAAATACACAAGAAATATTGGGATCGCTGCCCATATTGATGCTGGTAAAACAACAACTACCGAGCGTATTTTGTATTATGGTGGTGTGAGCCACAAGATTGGTGAGGTGCATGATGGTGCAGCTACAATGGACTGGATGGAGCAAGAGCAGGAAAGAGGGATCACCATTACTTCTGCTGCAACTACCTTGAACTGGCCATATAGAGATAATAACTACCATGTGAATATCATTGATACTCCTGGACACGTTGACTTTACAGTTGAGGTGAACAGATCTTTGAGAGTATTGGATGGTTTGGTTTTCTTGTTTAGTGCAGTTGATGGTGTTGAGCCTCAGTCTGAAACTAACTGGAGATTGGCAAACAACTACAACGTTCCTAGAATTGGATTCGTTAACAAGATGGACCGTTCTGGTGCTGATTTTTTGAATGTTTGTCGTCAGGTAAAAGAAATGTTAGGTAGCCATGCGTTACCATTGCAATTGAATATTGGTGCTGAAGATGATTTCAAAGGTGTGGTTGATTTGATCAACTTCCGTGGAATTGTATGGAATGAGCACGATCAGGGAATGACTTTCGAGGAAGTTGAAATTCCAGCGGATATTATTGATGAAGCAAGAGAGTTAAGAGGTCAGTTGTTAGAAGCTGTTGCCGAATTTGACGATACTTTGATGGAAAAGTATTTTGAGGATGAAAACTCGTTGACTGAAAGAGAGATTTTAGATGCACTGAGAGAAGCTACAATTGCTGGTAAAGTTGTGCCAATGATGTGTGGTTCTGCCTTTAAGAACAAAGGTGTACAGTCTATGTTGGACATGGTGATGGAAATTTTGCCTTCTCCACTGGATACAGAGGCAATTACGGGGACTAATCCTAACACGGATGAAGAGATCAGCAGAAAGCCTTCTGTTGAAGAACCATTCGCTGCTTTGGCATTTAAGATTGCTACAGATCCTTTCGTAGGAAGATTGTGCTTCACTAGAGCTTATTCTGGAACGCTTGATTCTGGATCTTATGTGTTGAATACAAGAACAGGTAAAAAGGAAAGAATTTCCAGAATTTTCCAAATGCACGCTAACAAGCAAAATCAAATCGATCAGTTACACTGTGGTGATATTGCAGCTGTTGTTGGATTTAAAGATATCAAGACCGGAGATACTTTGTGTGCTGAGAATGCGCCAATCGTACTGGAATCTATGGATTTCCCGGATCCTGTAATAGGAATCGCTATCGAGCCTAAAACTCAGGCTGATGTGGATAAGTTAGGTGTGGCTTTGGCTAAATTGTCTGAAGAGGATCCAACTTTGACTATTCATACTGATGAAGATTCTGGTCAAACTGTATTGAGCGGAATGGGTGAGCTTCACTTGGATATCATTCTAGACCGTTTGAAGAGAGAATTTAAAGTAGAGTGTAACCAAGGAGCACCTCAGGTAGCATACAAAGAAGCTATCAACGGAGCAACTGAACACAGAGAGGTTTACAAGAAACAGTCTGGTGGTCGTGGTAAGTTCGCTGACATTCAAATCAAAATTGAACCAGCTACTGACGATGAGAAAGAAGGACTGGAGTTTGTGAACGAAATCAAAGGTGGTAACGTTCCTAAAGAATTTATTCCTTCTGTTGAGAAAGGATTCAAAGATGCTATGGCAAATGGTGTTTTGGCAGGATTCCCTGTTGATAGATTGAAAGTAACATTGTTTGACGGCTCTTTCCACCAGGTGGATTCTGATCAATTGTCTTTCGAATTAGCAGCGAAAATGGCCTACAGAGAAGCCATGCCAAAATGTAATCCAGTGATTCTTGAGCCTATGATGAAATTGGAGGTTGTAACTCCTGAAGAAAACATGGGGGATATCGTTGGTGATTTGAATAGAAGAAGAGGAATGATTGAAGGAATGGATGACAAGCAAGGTTCTAAGGTAGTTAAAGCCAAAGTGCCTTTGTCAGAAATGTTTGGATATGTGACAGCATTGAGAACAATTTCTTCGGGTAGAGCCACTTCATCGATGGAATTCTCTCACTATGCAGAGTGTCCTAAGAATATCGCTGAGACGGTAATCGCAAAAGCAAACGGAAAAGTAGAAGCATAATCATTGATCAAACGAGATAATGAACCAGAAAATTAGAATAAAGCTTAAATCTTACGACCACAACTTGGTTGATAAGAGTGCAGAGAAAATCGTTAAGACGGTTAAGAATACAGGTGCGGTTGTAAGTGGACCAATTCCATTGCCAACTCACAAGAGAATCTATACCGTTTTGAAGTCGCCACACGTGAACAAGAAAGCGCGTGAGCAGTTCCAATTGTGTTCTTACAAAAGATTGATGGACATTTATAGTTCGTCATCTAAAACTGTAGACGCTTTGATGAGATTGGAATTGCCAAGTGGTGTTGAAGTAGAAATTAAAGTGTAATAACCAACAAAAAGAAAAGAAATGCCTGCATTGATTGGAAAAAAGTTGGGAATGACTAGCTTGTATAGTGCCGAGGGTAAGAACTTACCATGCACGTTATTGGAAGTTGGTCCATGTTATGTAACTCAGTTGAAGACTGTCGACACAGATGGTTATGAAGCTGTTCAGATAGCATGGGGAGAGCGTAAAGAAAAAAATACGCCTAAGTCCTTAGGAGGACACTTCAAAAAAGCTGGTGTTGACCCAAAAGCAAAAGTCATTGAAGTTGATGGCTTTGCAGAAGACGTAAAATTAGGAGATGCTATCACAGTAGACATCTTTGAAGAAAATGAGTTTGTTGACGTAGTAGGAACATCTAAAGGGAAAGGTTTCCAGGGTGTTGTTAAGAGACACGGGTTTGCCGGTGTTGGAGATGCTACTCACGGTCAGCATAACAGAATGAGAGCTCCAGGTTCTATTGGTGCCGCTTCATACCCCGCAAGAGTATTTAAGGGAATGAAAATGGCCGGAAGAATGGGCGGAGAGAGAGTTAAAGTTCAATCGCTACAAATCCTTAAAGTGGATGCCGAAAAGAACCTATTGGTGATTAAGGGATCTGTTCCAGGAGCTAAAGGTAGCACAGTAATTATTGAGAAATAACGCCTAAAGCTTTAGCATTATGGAATTAGCAGTTGTAAATACGACAGGAAAAAAGACCTCAAAAAAGGTAAAGCTTAACGCGGATATCTTCGGTATTGAACCTAACGATCACGCCATTTACTTGGATGTTAAGCAATATTTAGCAAACCAAAGACAAGGAACGCACAAAGCAAAAGAGCGTGCCGAAATCTCTGGTAGTACTAAGAAAATTAAGAGACAAAAGGGAACAGGTACTGCCAGAGCAGGTAGTATTAAGTCTGGTACCAGAGTCGGTGGTGGTAGAATCTTCGGTCCAAGACCAAGAAACTACGGATTCAAATTGAACAAAAAATTAAAGCAATTGGCTAGAAAGTCTGCTTTGGCTTATAAAGCAAAAGAAGAAGCTATCCTTGTTTTAGAAGACTTCAAAATGGATGCACCTAAAACCAAAGAGTACGTTTCAATCCTAAACAGCTTGTCTGTTTCTGATAAGAAAACATTGTTGGTGATTGCAGAAAATGACGCGAATATCGCTAAGTCTGCCAGCAACCTTCAAAAGGCTAACGTGACGATTGCCTATAAATTGAATACGTATGAGATTTTGAACGCAAACAATGTGATTTTCACTGAGAGTTCATTGTCGAAAGTAGACGAACTATTTAATTAATTAGAACCATGGCAAAGACAAGCGTTATAATTAAACCAATCATCACTGAGAAGGCGACTGCAATGACAGAGAAGCCTGCTAAAAATGGCCAGACTAAGTATGGTTTTGTGGTGGACAAAGGAGCTGATAAGAATGATATCAAATCAGCGATTGAGCAAATGTATGGAGTGAAAGTTGAAGCAATCAATACCATGAACTATGGTGGTGGTAAAGCTAAGATGAGATACACAACCAAAGGCGTTGCTTACGAAAGAAAGAAAACTTGGAAAAAAGCTATTGTCACTGTGGCTAATGGAGACTACATTGACTTTTACAGTAGCATTTAAAAGATAATAAGATGGCTTTAAGAAAATTAAAACCGATAACACCAGGTCAGAGACACAAGATTGCATCTACGTTCGATGACATTACTACAGACAAGCCTGAGAAGAGTTTGTTGGCACCGATCAAGAAATCAGGTGGTAGAAATAATACTGGTAAGATGACCATGCGTTACCGTGGGGGTGGACACAAAAGAAGATATAGAATTATCGACTTTAAGAGAGACAAGCACGGTGTACCAGCTACTGTAAAATCTATTGAGTACGATCCAAACAGAACAGCGAGAATTGCTCTGTTAGAGTACAAAGATGGTGAGAAGAGATACATCATTGCACCTCAAGGTTTGCAAGTAGGCGCTAAGTTATCTTCAGGTAAAGGTGTTGCACCGGAAGTTGGAAATACTATGTACCTATCAGAAATTCCTTTGGGAACAGTGATTCACAACATTGAGTTGAATCCTGGTAAAGGAGGTATTTTGGCGAGAAGTGCTGGTTCTTACGCTCAGTTGAATGCAAGAGATGGAAAATTTGCCATCATTAAATTGCCTTCAGGTGAAACAAGAATGATTTTGATTACTTGTTTAGCTACGATTGGTTCTGTATCTAATTCTGAACACAACTTGCAAAGATCAGGTAAAGCTGGTAGAACTAGATGGTTAGGTAGAAGACCTAGAGTAAGAGGTGTGGCCATGAACCCAGTAGATCACCCAATGGGTGGTGGTGAAGGGAAATCTTCAGGAGGACACCCAAGATCTAGAAAAGGCCTTCCAGCTAAAGGATACAAGACAAGAGCTAAGAAAAAGTACTCTGACAAGTACATCATTGAAAGACGTAAAAAATAATTGAGACATGAGTAGATCTCTAAAGAAACCGCCGTTTGTGCATTACAAGTTAATGCAAAGAGTTGATGAAGCACAGGAATCAGGCAAGAAGTCTGTGATTAAAACCTGGTCAAGAGCTTCAACCATTACACCAGAGTTCGTTGGTTTAACCATCGCAGTGCACAATGGGAACAAATTCGTTCCTGTATATGTGACAGAGAACATGGTTGGACACAAGTTAGGTGAATTCTCGCCAACTAGAAACTTCCGTGGTCACGGTGGAAACAAGAAAAAAAGGTAATCTCAGAAAGATAAACGAAAATGGGAGTAAGAAAGAAAAATAGAGCTGAGGCAATGAAAGAGGAGCGAAAGTCAATCGCTATCGCAAAGCTTAACAATTGCCCAACGTCTCCAAGAAAAATGAGATTGGTTGCTGATATGATCAGAGGTATGGAAGTTGAAAAAGCTTTGGCCGTTTTGAAATTCAGCAAAAAAGAAGCTTCAATCCGCATGGAGAAGTTGTTGCTGTCTGCCATCTCTAACTGGGAACAAAAAAATCCAGAAGAAAGACCAGAGGATTTGATCGTTCGTGAGGTGAAAGTAGACGGTGGTAGAATGTTGAAGAGAATTCAACCAGCTCCACAAGGTAGAGCACACAGAATTAGAAAGAGATCTAACCATGTGACAATGATTGTAGATAAAATAAACCAACAATAAGATTAGGTAATGGGACAAAAGACTAATCCAATAGGAAATAGACTAGGATACATCAAAGGATGGGATTCTAACTGGTATGGTGGACGTGATTACACTGCCAAATTGGTAGAGGATGACAAGATCAGACAATACTTGAATGCTCGTTTGAGAAAAGCAAGTATTTCTAAAATTATCATCGAGCGTACACTTAAACTGGTAACCGTTACCATCAATACTGCCAGACCTGGTGTGATCATCGGAAAAGGTGGTCAGGAAGTTGACAAATTAAAAGAAGAGTTGAAGAAACTAACTGGTAAGGAAGTTCAAATCAACATCTTTGAGATCAAACGTCCTGAGCTAGATGCTAAGTTGGTTGCAGATAGTATTGCAAGACAGATTGAAGCAAGAATCTCTTTCAGAAGAGCGATTAAAATGTCGATTGCCTCTACCATGAGAATGGGTGCAGAAGGTATCAAGGTTTTGATCAGCGGTAGATTGAACGGTGCAGAGATGGCAAGAAGCGAGATGTACAAGGAAGGTAGAACGCCTCTTCACACATTCAGAGCTGATATCGATTATTCATTGGCTGAAGCCCATACAACCTATGGAAGAATCGGAATCAAAGTTTGGATCTGTAAAGGAGAAGTTTACGGTAAGAGAGATTTGTCACCAAATTTCGGTCAGCAAAAAGGTAAAGGCGGACAGAAAGGCGGTAACCAGAAAGGTGGAAATAAGAGAAGAAAATAATTAGCTGAGAAGCTTTTAAATATTAGGCCATGTTACAACCTAAAAGAACGAAACACAGAAAGACCCAGAAAGGGAGAATTAAAGGAAACGCTCAAAGAGGCGCAGAATTGTCCTTCGGATCTTTCGGTTTGAAAACACTAGAAGAAGGGTTCATCACTTCTCGTCAGATTGAGGCAGCAAGGATTGCTGTAACAAGATACATGAAGAGAGAAGGTAAAGTTTGGATTAGAATTTTTCCAGACAAGCCAATGACAAGCAAACCTGCTGAGGTAAGGATGGGTAAGGGTAAAGGTGCTTTGAGTCACTACGTTGCTCCAGTAAAACCAGGTAGAATTATGTTTGAAGCAGAAGGTGTGCCTTTTGATATTGCAAAAGAAGCCATGAGACTTGCTGCTCAAAAGCTTCCAGTAAAAACTAAATTTATTGTACGTAGAGATTACGTTTAAAAAAGAGCATCATGAAGGCATCTGAAATAAAAGAATTGACGGTAGAAGATTTGAAAGAAAGAATCAACGAACAGGAAGGACTGTACCGCAAAATGAAAATCGACAATGTGATTTCTGAAATCGAGAATCCATTGAAAATTAGATCAACCAGAAGGACGATTGCTAGACTGAAAACAGAATTGAGAGCGAGACAAATTGCCTCCGCTAAATAAGTAGTCAAATGGAAAAAAGAAATCTACGTAAAGAAAGAATTGGTGTTGTAACAAGCGACAAGATGGATAAGTCTATCGTCGTGGCTGTAGAAAGAAAAGTAAAGCACCCAATCTATGGTAAGTTCGTAAAGAAAACTACCAAGTTTGTTGCGCATGATGAGAAAGATGAGTGTAACGTTGGAGACACGGTTAAAATCATGGAGACAAGAAAGTTGAGTAAGCGAAAGTGCTGGAGATTAGTAGAAATTGTTGAAAAAGCTAAATAATCAATCATGGTACAACAGGAATCGAGATTAGGAGTAGCAGACAACAGCGGAGCAAAAGAAGTACTTTGTATTAGAGTACTTGGTGGAACTAAAAGACGTTATGCGTCTATTGGAGACCAAATCGTAGTTACAGTTAAGCAGGCAATGCCTTCAGGTAACGTTAAAAAAGGTCAGGTTTCAAGAGCGGTAGTTGTTAGAACTAAAAAAGAAGTAAGAAGAGCAGACGGCTCATACATCAGATTTGATGACAATGCCGTGGTTCTTTTGAATAACGCAGGTGAACTTAGAGGAACAAGGATTTTTGGTCCTGTTGCCAGAGAATTGCGTGAAAAACAGTTTATGAAAATTGTATCGCTTGCACCTGAAGTGATCTAATAGATAGAGAGATGCAAAAGAAAGTACACATTAAGAAAGGAGACACCGTAGTAGTCATTGCCGGAAAAGAAAGAGGCAAAGAAGGTACCGTGTTGAAAGTTGATCGAGCTAAAGATCGCGCGTTGGTAGAAGGTTTGAATATCGTTAAGAAACACGAGAAACCTTCAGCTGCCAATACAGAAGGAGGTATCACAGATATGGAAGCTGGAATTCACATCTCCAACCTGATGCTAGTCCACAAAGGAAAAGCAACCAGAGTTGGTAGAAAAGAAGAAGGTGGAAAAATGAAAAGATACGCAGTAAAAACTGGAGAAATTATTGAGTAATGAGTTACACGCCTAGACTAAAGAAAAGCTACAAGGAAGAAGTTGTTCCAGCATTGATGAAACAATTTGAGTACAAAAGCGTAATGCAAGTTCCTAAGATTGAGAAAATTTGTCTGAATCAAGGAGTAGGTGCTGCTGTGGCTGATAAGAAATTGATAGAATACGCTGTGAACGAAATGACCAAAATTGCTGGTCAGAAAGCAGTTCCTACCTATTCTAAGAAAGATATCTCGAACTTCAAATTGAGAAAGGCAATGCCGATTGGAGCAAGAGTAACTTTGAGAGGAGATCAGATGTATGAATTCCTTGACAGATTGGTATCTGTTGCACTTCCTAGAACAAGAGATTTTAGAGGTGTTAATCCAAAAGGATTTGATAAGAGCGGTAACTACACTTTCGGTGTAACTGAGCAAATCATCTTCCCGGAGATCGATATTGATAAGGTGAACAAAATTACAGGTATGGATATCACATTTGTAATGAGTTCTAATACTAAAGAAGAATCAAAAGCATTGTTGGAAGGGTTTGGTTTCCCTTTCGCTAAAAATTAAGTTATGGCTAAAGAATCAATGAAAGCGCGTGAGCGCAAGAGAGAAAAGATGGTAGCCAAGTATGCCGCTAAAAGAGCCGCTTTGAAAGAAGCTGGTGATTGGGATGCGTTGCAAAAGTTACCAGCCAACTCTTCAAAAGTTAGATTGCACAACAGATGTCAGTTAACTGGAAGACCAAGAGGATACATGAGACAATTCGGTATCTCAAGGGTAACTTTCCGTGAAATGGCTCTTGCAGGCAAGATCCCAGGTGTTACAAAGGCAAGCTGGTAATTAAAAGAAACAATTAATCATAAATAAATAGTATGTATTCAGATCCAATAGCAGACTATCTTACAAGAATCAGAAATGGTGTAAGTGCTAGAAAAAGAGTGGTAGACATTCCGTCTTCTAAGCTAAAAAGAGCCATGACTGAGATTTTGTTCGATAAAGGATACATTTTGAACTATAAGTTCGAAGATGTTGGCAACCAGGGGAATATTAAGATCGCCCTGAAGTACCACCCATCCACTAAAGCTCCAGCAATTAAGAGTATTCAGAGAGCGAGTAGACCAGGTCTTAGAAAATATGCCGGTGCAGGCGAAATGCCAAGAGTTCTTAATGGACTTGGTATTGCCATCGTGTCGACTTCTAAAGGTGTGATCACCGATAAAGAAGCCAGAGACATGAATGTCGGCGGAGAAGTATTGTGTTACGTTCATTAAAAGTATACAGAGATGTCAAGAATAGGAAATGCACCCATCACCATCCCAGCAGGCGTAGAGTTCAAAGTAGAGAACAATGTCGTGACTGTTAAAGGACCTAAAGGTGAGTTGAAGCAACCAGTTGAGGACTGTGTTACTTTTAAGCTTGAAGAAGGCGAACTAACATTAGAAAGAGTGTCTGAAGCCAAAGATCACAAGGCTAAGCACGGTTTATACAGATCACTTGTCAACAATATGGTTGAAGGTGTGACTAACGGGTATAAAACGGAGCAAGAGTTACATGGTGTAGGTTACAGAGCTAGCAACAAAGGTCAGCAGTTAGAATTAATGCTTGGGTTTTCGCACCCAATCATTTTTGAATTACCTGCTGAGATCACAGTAACTACCGAAACGGTTAAAGGTCAGCCACCATTGGTAACATTGGAGTCTGCCGACAAACAATTGATCGGACAAGTAGCTGCAAAGATCAGATCTTTCAGAAAGCCTGAACCATACAAAGGAAAAGGAATTAGATTCAAAGGAGAACACATTAGAAGAAAAGCTGGTAAAGCAGCTGCTAAATAATAAGAGTTATGGCACTAAGTAAAGCTAAAAGAAGATTAAGAATCAGAAAACGTATTCGTAAGAATGTGAGCGGTACTGCAGCTAAGCCTAGACTTGCAGTATTTAGAAGCAACAAACAAATTTATGCCCAGATCATAGATGATGAAAATGGTGTAACTTTGGCGGCCGCTAGTTCTTTGAAGAATAAAGATGCGCAATCAGTAAGTAAGACTGAGCAAGCATCTATGATCGGAAAAGAAATCGCTGAAAAAGCGGTGAAAGCAGGTATTAACAATGTTGTTTTCGATAGAGGTGGTTACTTATATCACGGTAGAGTAAAACAATTAGCTGAAGCAGCAAGAGAAGCTGGTTTGAAATTATAACAAGATTTAAGTTATGGCGAAAGCAAACATAAAAAGAGTTAAATCAAGCGATATCGAATTAAAAGATAAGCTTGTTACCATCAACAGAGTTACCAAAGTAACTAAAGGTGGTAGAACATTCAGCTTCTCTGCTATTGTGGTAGTAGGTAATGAGAATGGTGTTGTTGGTCACGGTTTAGGAAAAGCTAAAGAGGTGACCACAGCTATCGAAAAAGCTGTGGATGACGCTAAGAAGAACTTAATTAAAGTTCCTGTATTAAAAGGAACCGTTCCTCACAAGCAAATTGGTAAATACGGTGGAGCCAAAGTGATGTTGAAACCTGCTTCTTCGGGTACAGGTTTGATCGCTGGGGGTGCCATGCGTGCAGTACTTGAAAGTGCTGGTGTAAAAGACGTATTGGCTAAGTCTCAAGGGTCTTCAAATGCTCACAACGTGGTTAAAGCAACCATGGAAGCATTGATCCAGATGAGAGATGCCAGAATCGTTGCTGCGCAAAGAGGCGTTTCATTGGATAAAGTATTTAACGGATAAACCAGGAATCATGGCAAAGGTTAAAATAACATTGAAAAGAAGCACAATCAACAGACCTAAGAGACAAAAGGCGACTGTGCAAGCTTTGGGATTAAGAAAGTTAAATCAAACTGTAGAGCATGAGGGAACCCCTCAGATTCTTGGAATGATTGAGAAAGTTAAACATTTGCTTGAAGTTCAAGCGTAATAAATAAGACATGGATTTATCAAATCTAAAACCGGCAAAAGGCGCTACTAAAAGCGAGAAGAGAATTGGTCGTGGACAAGGTTCCGGAAGAGGTGGCACTTCTACAAGAGGTCACAAAGGAGCTAAATCA
Organism: Bacteroidia bacterium; assembly: GCA_030433115.1. GTDB lineage: Bacteria > Bacteroidota > Bacteroidia > Flavobacteriales_D > JAUILH01 > JAUILH01. The sequence continues at coordinate 14,308 of JAUILH010000097.1, forward strand.
AGATCTGGTTACTCTAAGAAAGTAGGGTTTGAAGGTGGACAAATGCCACTTCAAAGAAGGGTGCCTAAATTTGGTTTCAAAAATCCTAATAGAGTTGAATACAAAGGAATCAACTTAGATGCTATCCAGGCATTGATCGATAACAAAAAGGTGAAAGAAATTACACCTGAGATCTTAAACGAAAATGGATTGACAGCTAAGAAAGACCTTGTTAAGATTCTTGGAAGAGGAGAATTGACATCAAAAATTAACGTGACAGCCCACGCGTTCTCAGCATCTGCGAAAGCAGCTATTGAGAAAGCAGGAGGAGAAGCTGTTGTAGCATAAGATAAGACCTAGCTGAACGAGAATGAAGGAATTAATAAATACATTAAAGAATATTTGGAGTATCGAAGAGTTGAGAAAGAAAATTCTCTTCACGCTTGCGATGGTCCTTATATTCAGAGTGCTCTCTTTTGTGACACTTCCAGGAGTGAATCCTGAAGCACTTGGAGCAGCTATGAGCAATGGAATCGGTGACCTCTTGAACATGTTCTCAGGAGGTGCATTCACTAACGCATCTATTGGTGCATTGGGAATCATGCCATACATTACTGCATCTATCATTATGCAGCTATTGGGAATAGCCGTGCCAAGTATCCAGAAGTTGCAAAAAGAAGGGGCAAGTGGGCAAAAGAAAATCAATCAGTGGACCAGATACCTGACCATTGTGATTTGTGGTTTCCAGGCACCTGGATACATTGCCATGTTTGTTCCTACTGTAGCACGTCCGGATGATCCCTTCTGGTGGTTTAGTTCTATCGTGATCCTTATCACAGGTACCATGTTTATCATGTGGATTGGTGAGAAGATTACAGACAAAGGAATCGGTAACGGAATCTCTCTTTTAATTATGGTAGGTATCATTGCAGGATTGCCCAAAGCATTCTCTGAAGAATTGGTATCTCGTCATGATGACGGTGGATTGGTATTGTTGCTAGTTGAAATGGTATTGCTTCTACTGGTGATCCTCTTCAGTATTTTGCTTGTTCAAGGTACCAGGCGGGTCCCCATACAGTTTGCCAAACGGATTGTTTCAGCCAGAGGTGGAAAACAACAAGTTGGTCAGGCACCAAGAAGATACTTACCATTGAAAGTGAATGCAGCAGGTGTAATGCCAATTATTTTTGCTCAGGCTTTGATGGCACTGCCTATGTATGCTAATTCATACCTAAAAATTTCTTGGTTGAATGATTACGCAAACAACGGTAGTTTCTTGTACAACATCACTTTGTTCTTCATGATCATCATCTTTACATACTTCTACACAGCCATTACGATTAATCCTAATCAAATGGCAGATGAGTTAAAAAGAAATGGAGGCTTCATCCCAGGTGTGAAACCTGGAAGAAAAACATCAGAGTTCTTAGATACTTTGTTGTCTAGAATTACTTTACCAGGGTCTATCTTCTTGGGAGTCATTGCAATTCTTCCCGCATTCGCCATGATGTTTGGTGTAAAGCAAGGGTTTGCATTATTCTTTGGAGGAACGTCACTATTGATTATGGTAGGTGTGGTATTAGACACATTACAGCAAGTTGAAAGTTATTTATTAAATAGACAGTACGACGGACTTATGAAATCCGGAAGGATTAAAGGCAGAAGCGGAGGCAACATGCCTGGCATGGTCGGTTAATTTGAGAATATGGCTAAACAAGCGTCAATAGAGCAAGATGGAACCATTGTAGAAGCATTGTCTAATGCAATGTTCCGAGTGGAGTTAGAGAACGGGCACATTATTACAGCCCACATCTCTGGAAAGATGAGAATGTATTACATTAAAATCTTGCCAGGGGATAGAGTAAAAGTTGAAATGTCTCCTTACGATTTAACAAAAGGGAGAATAACATTTAGATATAAATAATATTACTGCGTGTTGCAGGATAAGTAAAAACAAGAAGATGAAGGTAAGAGCATCACTTAAGAAAAGATCAGCCGACTGCAAAATTGTGCGCAGAAAAGGCAGATTGTACGTAATTAACAAAAAGAACCCTAGGTTCAAACAAAGACAAGGATAATAACTGAATTATTATGGCTAGAATAGCAGGAATAGACTTACCAAAGAATAAAAGAGGCGTCATTGGCCTAACTTATATTTTTGGTATTGGAAGCAGCACCGCCAAGAAGATTTTGGATGAGTGCGGAATCGACCACAGCATCAAAGTTCAAGATTGGAACGACGAGCAATTAGGTAAAATTCGAACTTATATCGGAGACGAGCTTAAGGTTGAAGGATCGCTTAGATCAGAGATTCAGTTAAACATCAAACGTTTGATGGATATCGGTTGTAATAGAGGAATCAGACACAGAGCAGGTTTACCGCTTAGAGGTCAGAGAACCAAGAACAACTCGAGAACAAGAAAAGGGAAAAGAAAAACTGTTGCTAACAAGAAAAAAGCAACTAAATAATATAGCTAAGCTATGGCAAAGAGTAACGCTAAAAAGAAAAAGAATGTTAAAGTGGATTCAAATGGTAAAGCATTTATCCAAGCCACTTTCAATAACATCATCATCTCTCTCACAAACGCACAAGGACAAGTTATTTCTTGGTCATCTGCCGGAAAAATGGGATTCAGAGGCTCTAAGAAGAACACACCTTATGCTGCACAGGTTGCTGCTGAGAACTGTTCTAAAGAAGCTTACGATTTCGGTTTGAGAAGAGTAAAAGTGTACGTTAAAGGTCCTGGTTCAGGTAGAGAATCTGCCATCAGAACTATTCACAACTCAGGTATTGAAGTGACAGAGATTGTCGATATCACTCCGCTACCACACAATGGTTGTCGTCCACCGAAAAGAAGAAGAGTATAATCGTTGAATTAATCTGTAGCAAAAGAGTAAAATAAAT
>JAUILH010000246.1 GCA_030433115.1 Bacteroidia bacterium
AAATATCACCATGTTTTTTTCCTTTCACGAACTGCCCTTTCTCTACAATTCTCTTGTCTTCATATATTGAGTAGGCCCCCTGTTCAATACCATCTACCATATAGGTGATAGAATGAATATTGCCTTCTTTGAATACAGTCGTCTGCCCATGGATTTTCCCTTCCCTATATTCAGTGGATTTTATTGGTGTGCCATTTTTGTAGGTGGTCATTTTACCATCGAGTTGTCCATTTTTGTATTGTTCGGTTTTTTGAAGCTGTCCGGTTTCATACAATTTATGCCAACCATGAAGACTGTCATTTACATAGTGCGAAGAATCGATCAAAAATCCCGAGCCTTTCGTCGTTTGTTTACACCAACTCCATCCGTTCAGTTTATTTTCCTTATAGGTCTTAAGTTCTACTCCTTTGGGAGTAGATTTAATAAATACCCCTTCCTTAATTTTTTGAGATTCATTTTTCAGATCAGGATAATAGGAGGTCTGTTCAACAAAACGGCCTTCTCTATATAACCTTTCAATTCCTGCTTTAACGCCGTTTTTATATTCAACTAATTTCACGGTATCTCCTTTTGAATCAAATTTGTAGGAAATACCGTGAAGTAGCCCGTTTTTATGATTTTTAAGGAGATATGTCTGTCCGTTTTTGAAATACTCGACATAAGTCCCATGTTTTTTTCCATTGAGATAATGTGAACGAGATTGGAGCACAGCACCAGAGCCTTCACCAATAAACTTCAGTTCTTTCACGACATTATTTGGGAGCCACTCATATTCAAAATAACCATGCTGCTTAACAGGAATCATGTCATTCACCTGACTCAATCCAGAATACTCTTTCTCTATGAACATCTTCCATCTGCCTTTAGCTTTGCCCTGACTATATTGTCCTGTTCTGTATAGTACGCCATCTACATATTCAGTGCATAGACCGTTAAGCACATCTTTTTCATAATTAATTTCAATTCTATCAACTTCAAGGAGTCCGTATGGGGGATGTTCTTCGTATCTCGAGCTAGTCCATTTTCCTTCTTTCATTCCCTTGATATAATTGCCCTTTACAACCAAATTGCCACGCTTGTATTTCTTATACACGCCGTGTCGTTGTCCATTTTGATAGTTAATGATTTCCTTAGTTAATTCTATGGTGGTAAAAGTCTCATCCGAAGAGGCAAATTCCCTGTTAATCCAGGTGCCGGTTTTTTGTCCGTTTTTGTAAGTTCCAGTCTGGTTAATGTGGAGTTTATCATGTGTGTCGGTAGACTTGATGATCCATTCTCCGTTAAGAAGGCCATCTGAGCAATCTCCCTTATAAGATGAGCCGTCGCCCCTATAGGCATCATGTTTAATAAAACCTTCACCACATTGTGGACAAATGTCTATTCCGACGGTTTTCAATTGATAGCAACTATCGCTTTGGCCAGAAACGTTAAGATGACCGCGAATCAGTATAAGGAAAGTGAAAAATATCTTCATGAGTCAACAAGTTACATTTAATACCAGATGTAGATCATGTTTTTTGGTAAATACCCCATAATGCTGGGTAGACTATCTGTCTAGAACTCATAGATAGTTAAACCGCTTCTTAACTTTGGCTCAATCCAGGTGCTTTTTGGAGGCATGGTCAGTCCGGCATCTGCCACTGTTTTGAGCTGTTCTACACTAACCGGAAAGAGCGAAAAACCAGCTCTGTATTTACCTTTGTCGATGAGCTCAATCATAGTTGTAAAACCTTTTGGACCGCCTTCAAAATGAACTCTTTCAGAGGTTTTAAGGTCCTTAATGTCTAAAATAGGGTCAAGTACCAATTGACTTAAAATAGTTGGGTCCAATTGATTCACAGGGTTAGACTGATCAATTTCCGATTTAAGTTGTAGAGAATACCACTCTTTATCCAGGTACAAGCCAAAAGTATTGTAGGATTTTGGTTTAATAGGAGTTTCAGAACGTTCAATTGAGAAGTTTTCGGATAGCTTCTTTAAAAACTCATCAGTCGACATGCCATTTAAATCCCTCACCAGTCGGTTGAAATCCATTATTTGTAAGTCGCTTTCAGGAATTAAATAAGACATGAAGAACTGATTCAGATCAGTCGCTTTGTTTTGTGCTATGAATTCACTGGCAAGTAGAGCAGAGGAGGCAGAGCGGTGATGTCCGTCTGCAATATACAAAGCGTCAATTTCCTCAAAAGCTTTGGTGATTTTATCTTGATCACTTTTGTCAAAAACGGGCCAGAGGTAGTGCGTGATTTGATCGGTAGTGGTGAATTCAAAATCTGCTCTACTACTTTCGTATTGGTCATAAAGATTTTTCAAAACTTCATGATCTGGATAAGTCATCAATACTGGCTCTGCGTTAAACTCACAGATTTTTAGATAGTCTTTGAAGACCTCCTCTCGCTTAGTAAGTGTGTCTTCATGTTTTTTTATGACCTGATCAAAATAATCTGCAACAGACGTGCCTGCAACAATGCCTCTGAACGATCTTGTCCCGGCTTGCTTGTAGATATAATATGCAGGAGATTCGTCCTTTTGAAGGATGCCAGACGCTTTAAAACGATCATAGCTCGCCTTTACCTTGGCAAAACGTTCAGCTGAATTAGGGGCAGTTTTTTCGGCTTCCCTAAACTCAGGATTGATGATGTGAATGAAGGTAAATGGATTTGAGTCTAACTTAGCTTCCAAAACATGTTTTGGATAGGTGTAAAAAGCACGTGAAGCAACCAGATGTACTTTGTCTCTGGATGGTCTGACTGCTCTGAACGGAATTACTTTAGCCATTTGGCTAATATAGCTAAACAAGCGAAATCAAGGTGGGTAAGGGCCCATATAATTTTCGCATGGTTTTTTAAAACATCCTCTGTGAAAATTTCGACTAAATTGGGTAGATGTGTCGCTCACAGTAAACGCCAAATCAGGGGTTTTAAAATAATCTAGATAACACTCTTTTGTAAAGCCCTTGTAATAGCCTCCCTTGTCCTCAGTTCTTTGTTTCACATAATCATCAAACGTTTTTTGATCTTTCTTGTCTTCACGAACGATAAAGTAATCTCCCGGTTCTAATTCAAGCGAAATAATGCCGTCGGCATTGGAATTAAGGGTTC
>JAUILH010000247.1 GCA_030433115.1 Bacteroidia bacterium
ACACCTTTGCCAATTGAATTATTGAGTTTTGATGCTACCCCCGATTTTAATGACCGATCAGTTTTATTGAATTGGACCACAGCCACTGAAATCAATAATGACTATTTTCAAATTGAAAAATCACAAACCGGAGACAGTTGGGAACTTGTATCCAAAATAAATGGAGCAGGTAATTCGAGCGTACTTTTAGAGTATGCCCTTACAGATGAAAATCCTTTTTTGGGTCAGTCATTTTACAGATTAAAACAAGTTGATTTTGATGGAAAAACGTCTTATTCGGAGGTTAAAATGGTTAGCTTTTCTTTAAATGAGGCTGATCCTGGAAAAGTTCAAGCATTTCCGAATCCAACCACTGGTATACTTGAATTGACTGCTCCTTCGGTCTCTTCAATTGCTGTTTATGATGCCTATGGTAAACGTATTTTGGATGGATTCGATTATATGATTGGAGAGAATGAGGTGAAAATGGATCTGTCAAAATTGTCATCTGGAATTTATTTCATTCAACTTAACAAACAAATGGTGAAGGTTGTTAAGCAAGACAATTAAGCCTTTTTCCTAAAATAAATCGGAATGGCATACTGAATCTTAATCGCCTTGCCTTTTTCAATGCCAGGAATCCATTGTGGCATGTTGCGTATAATTTTGATGGCTTGTCCATCACAGAAACTATTCAAAGAATTAAGGATTCGGATGTCCGTTGTCCGTCCGCTTGAGTCTACTACAAATTGAACGGTTACAGCCCCAGTTACAAGTGAGTCATGTGCCGCAATTTGAGCTGTCTGCTCCAGCAAATAATCCAATAAAGCCTCTTCACTACATTGAAGTTTCAAGCTATCCGCTTCTTTTGCGCATGAATGCCAATAAGCCGGTGAGTCAATTTGGCGATCAGAAGTTTGAATGGTGGTGTCAACAGAAATTTGAGAGAACCCAAAGCCAGTGATGAGAAATAATATGATGGAACTGAAAAGTTTCACAGAGCCACAATTTACAAAAACCGGACCTTATTAGTCTGTAAAACGCAAATATCTATCCCACAGAGAATCCCACGACCGGTAACCCGATACTTTTTAGTCTTTTTTCCCATCCACACACAACACAATTTCTCCTTTAGGGGCCTTAGATTCAAAATGCGTCACCAATTCACTCAATAAATCTGTTTTGTGCTCTTCATGAATTTTGCTCAACTCTCTTGAAACACAAGCTTTCCTATCTCCCCACATCTCTAATAGCTGTTTAAGTGTCTTTAGCAATCGGTGTGGTGATTCGTAGAAAATCACAGTTCTTGGGTCATCTTTTAAAATGTTCAATCTCGTTTGACGTCCTTTTTTGTGTGGCAAGAATCCTTCAAAAACAAATTTGTCACTCGGTAAACCAGACCCAACCAATGCAGGAATAATCGCATTGGCGCCTGGCAAACAAGTCACTTCAATTGCCCTTTCCTTACAGGCACGAACCAGTAAAAAACCAGGGTCAGAAATACCGGGGGTACCTGCGTCAGAGATGAGGGCCAGATTTTGTCCGGACTCAAGAAGATCGCAGACCTCATCCAAAACTTTATGTTCGTTATGAGCATGGAAAGATTTCATAGGTGTGCCAATCTCAAAATGCTTCAAAAGCTTACCAGATACCCGCGTGTCTTCAGCTAAAATTAAATCAACTTCTTTTAAAATTCTGAGCCCTCTCAAGGTCATGTCCTCAAGATTGCCAATGGGTGTGGGAACTAGGTATAACACTATGATCGGGTTAAAACTATGTAATCCTGAAGTACGGTCCTCAAGAATTTTTCGTTGCTCAATTTCAATTCTTCGTTCTGTAAATTCAATTTATCCTTGATCTTATCGCTGAGCATGTTGAGTAAAGCAACATGATGTTTATTCGGGTTCTTCTTAGACCGATCAAGTGCATTTTTGAGTAGCAACATGTCATCGTCCGTGAATTGGGTTACAGTAGGAAACTGTGGCTCATATTTGCTGGTATCTTTGATTGAAAGAATGTCATCAATATGATACGTATTCTTAGGTTTGAGATTGATGATACAGGTATTTGCCAATAAATCACCAACACGTTGTGCCCTCTCTGTACTGGAAATAAGCAATACACCAACCGTGCCCGCTGAAAACCACAGGTCTACCAACCTAAAAGCCCATCTGATGGTAGATTCGCCCAGTTCCGGATTTTTACCATCCATCCGAACTACCTTAATGCCTAAGGCGTATTTGCCAATACTCTGTCCCCTGAAAAAAGCTTCACAAATCAAGGAATAAAACAAGGCAGGAGAAAAAACAAGGACCTGAATGATTTCTTGGTCTTCAACATGGTCACTCAATCCTTCCGCAATAGAAACTGAAATGAACAACCAAACGGCCAACACGATAAAATCAATAATTGTACTTATGATTCTGTTACTCAACGGAGCCAGCTCATACTCAATAGATACATGATTAGATGTGGAAATGTCTACGTTTTTCACTTCTCAATTTTCGTTTGCTAGTTCTAATATAATCATCTATTTTTAACCAATCACACTGAGGGAGATTTTGGATGAAGGAAACCAAGTTTATTGAACAGAACAAGAAGAAATGGAAGCGCTTTGAAAGTCTCTCTAAGTCAAGTCACGCTGATCCGGATGAGATTAGTAAACTCTTCGTTGAGATCACCGATGATTTATCGTATGCAAGAACCCACTATCCTAAAAGAACGGTAAGGGTTTACCTAAACCAATTGGCACAGGGTGTATTTCTAAATTTATACAAGGCGAGAAAAGCTTTTTTTGGCAGATTGATCACTTTTTGGACAGATGAGTTGCCTCTGGAAATGTACAGGGCCAGAAAGGTACTTTTGTTTAATTTCTTATTTGTGATGTTAGCAATAGGAATTGGAGCAGTGTCTACCGCAAATGATCCTACTTATCCGGCAGTCATTTTAGGTCAGGATTATGTGGACATGACCGACAAGAATATTGAGCGTGGCGACCCTATGGCTGTGTACAAAAGTCATGATAAACAATCCATGTTCGTCTTCATTGCAACCAACAACCTGCGTGTGGCCTTTTTTTCCTTTGCTTTTGGTATTTGTTTCAGTATT
>JAUILH010000001.1 GCA_030433115.1 Bacteroidia bacterium
TATGAGGTAGGATAGTCGGACTTTATTTGGGTCGTCATCACGACTTTCGGAATCTACCCAGTTCTTAATTAAATCTTTCGATTCTCGAACCAGAGAGATTAGATCTTTTGCTGTTTCGTGAGACGGTTCGTAAATGCTACTGATGCGTTGCTTTAGACGGTTCGATTGTTCATTGGCATCATTACTGGCTGTAACATTTACATAAAGTAGGATAAAAATGATGACGATGAAGATGATCAGAGTTCCGAACCCTAATCCAATTCTACGACCAATTGTGAACCTAAAACCCGACATGGACCAACGAATCTACGATTTATTCGTTGGATTTTTGCAGTTCTTTACGCTTTTTCCTCCAAAGTTCCACTTTTTCCGGACGATTTAACTCATAATCAATGCCTTCCAGACCTTCCAACACGTCTTCATCGTTAGGATTATGGTAGTAGGCACGGATCATGTGAGGCCTTGATTTTAAGAAGAGTTCAGCGGCCTGATCCTGGGTATTGAAAATGACTTCCATAGAGGCGTCACTTGGAATGGAGAGCAGCATATCAACTGCTTTGTTGTAATACAGAATACCGATTTCGTAGTTGGCATCTCTGTTAACAGAGTCCAATTCGAGTGTTTTGCTGTAGGCGTCTATGGCTTCCTGCCACAACTCTGCCTTGCCTTTCTTATCGTTATTGTAGGTGGTATGCTTCACAAAACCGAGGGAGTTGTAGAACTTGATGTCTTTTCCTTCAAACGACATCTCGGGCTTAGCAATTCGTGTAATGTCTTTATACTTTTCATAAGCAGCAGTAGCGTTCATGTACTCCTTATCGTTCATTGATCGCACGGACTCGTTGAAGTAGCTTACGGCAATGTTGTATAAGCCTTTTCTGGCTCTTGGAACGTTCGATCCAAGGGTGTCAAGTTCAATCACTTTTTTGAAGGCCTCTTCACTCACTGGGCGTGCTTCAGATGTTTTAGACTTGTTATCGATTTTAGAGAACTTCTCGTAGTAGACAAACCCTCTAATCAACCAGGTTTGAGGATCTTTAGCCTCCGCTTCAACTGTGATAGAACTATCGGAGTATGCACGCGCCAGGTCATTGTTTTCCGCCTTGTAAGCGTCAAACGCACGGTGGCTATACTTAGGCTGAGCCTGAGCAGACACAGTAAGCATTACTACCATCAAAACCAATATGTGCTTCAAATACCTCATTCTATGTTTACAGCGTAACCGATTATTTTCGAGTTAATAACCAGCTTTACACTGGTTGCATTTGTTTTACTTAATTCGTATTTCGTTCTATCATTTTTAGCCACAAAATTGATGACTGCCCCATCTTTAAGGCCGCCATCTTTTTCTGACACGATAAGTGTACTTTGCGATTTATATTTTTTTACCAAGTCTTTAATACTGCCACTTTTAGAAGGGTCTACGTAAAGTATATGACACTTCTGAATGTCGCTGGCAGTGGCAAAATTCATGACCTTAATAGGCTGGCTGCCGACCGTCTTTGAGGAGTGGTTTTTCTTCAGCTCTTCATACAAATCATTGTTGCCATAAACCCCAATTACAAAACTGCCTGTCTTGAATTGTTTGGGCCAATCTATTTGCGTTGCGAATTGATACACCATCAAGGCTTTAATTCTTGTTCTACCGTCTGGGGGTGTAGGCGCTTTCATCGACAAAAATGTCAATGCAAGCATTAATATGTACAACCCTCTTTTCACTTTTACTTTATTCTTCGGCGATAGTTACGCAAGATAAAAAATATTTCTGTCAAAGCTTAATTACTTTGAACTCACCCACTTTTGCCAAAATTGTGCCAAAATATGATCAAAAGAGTTGTTCCTTAGTCTTTTCGGGCAACTAAGGCATATACAAGAGGCACCTTGTTATCGAATTTTTGAATAATGAACTCACCAGGCGAGCGCTCAACCATGTCCTTGAAAATATTGTATGGACTATAGTCAAACTCCTGAAGCAAGTCAATATGTAAGCCTTGCTTTCTCAAAGCCTGAAACACTTCAGCTATGCTGTGGTTCCAAACATGAGCCGTGTTCTTAATGGGTGTATCTCTGTTGGCGTAGGTGCCTTCCTCTTCATAATAGATGACACCGGAGTTAAAGTAATTGTATGAAATCTTCTCCAAATCATCATCAAATGCCCAGATAAATGGATGAAACTCTGCCATAATAAATTGGCCTCTGGGCTTTAAGAAACGATTGATGACCTCTGCCCAGGAATCAAGTTCGGGAAGCCAGGTGATGGTACCATAGCTTGTAAACACAATGTCGTATAACTGATCATGTTTGTCTCCAAGTTCAAGAACATTGCTTTCAATGAATTCCGCATTTAGACCCAATTCTTTATTTAATTCGCGGGCTTGTTGAAGTGCAACATCCGAAAGGTCTACACCACAAACCTGAGCACCCATTCTCGCCATACTCAATGTATCCTGACCAAAGTGACATTGCAAATGCAGAATGCTTTTTCCTGACACATCTCCCAACAAATCCAACTCTATTTGATTTAAGGAGTTTGCTCCATTTCGAAAAGCCGTCATGTCATAAAAATCTGAATCGAAATGAATTGGCGTTTTCTGATTCCAGAGCGCCCTGTTCACTTTTAAATACTGATCATCCATCATATCAAACTAATTATCGCAGCAATAAAACAAAAAACAGCTCCTACAATCAACCAGCGTATGTTGAATTTCAAGTGGTGAAATGGTGATGTGACAAAATCCAGATCATCAAAGGCCATAAGTCTTGGCTGTATTCGCGAGTAGATTAAAAAATCGTGTACCAGGAGGTTTGCAAAAATGAAAATACTGTAGACCATGACATTGACAATGAACAGTGAGAATTGTGAAAAAGAGTTGTTAAGTGCCAGAAGTTGCTGATCGATAAAGTTGAGGTATGCCACCAGGCTTCCGAAGAAAATAACCAAATAAAGGATGTAAGCTTTTTGGTTCCCCTTTTGCTTTCCATCACTAAGCTCTCCCAGCCAAATGTGTTTGTCTAACCTCCAGCTAAGCAATTTAAGCGAGAAAAATAAGGCTGTGAGAATCAGCCCTTTTTCTATGATATAGAGTCTTAATGCCTCAGAAATTTCCATTAGTCAAAATGAACGTGTCGGTACAAATCTATGTACAAACTGGTTTTAAATAGGTTTTCACTGTTCAGGTCTTCCACTGTCTGCTCGAAAGGAATGAGCACAATGTTGTGGTTTCTCCAGATCAATTGTGCAAAGCTTGAAGATAATTGGACTTGTGCCATGCTCTCATCTAACTCCTTCAATATTTGTGCAGGGTCGAAATGGGTTTTAATGATATCAAGTGCACGTTCCTTGGCGGGGTGTCCATTCCATGGGCTATTCGTTAAAGCATGACGCAAAGTCAGGGCAAGTGCGTCTTCATGCCTGCCTGATAGCAGATGACATTGTGCAATGAGCCTATCTACCTCTAACTCTTGTCGTTTAATAGAAACAATAGAGTCTGACTGGAACGGAAACATCTCTCTTGCCTGCTTGAAGTATTCGAACGCCAGATTGGCGTCATTTTGTTTGAGTGCAATTTTACCCAGGTTGAAAGAAGCATAGTGCTTATAATTGGTCCGGGTTTGACCAATGCTTCTGGAACTGTCTTTTTGGTTGTCTTTTAGATCTGATTCAAGGACCACTTTGAACAAGCGCTTGGCACTTTCTACGCTGTCAATTTCCATAAAGATGGCGGCTGCATTGTAAAGGTTCTTGCCCGAGTAGTTTGATTCTGGGAATTTGTAATAGAGCTTCTCGAAGGACTGAGCAGATTTCAGTTTATTGCCTTTTGCGTATGCCTCAAATGCAGTGCTGGCCTTCTTTCTTACTTTCTTGTTCACATCACAGGATGTGAACAATCCTATCAATGGAACAACAAGCGATACGACGACAGATATGTGACTTAGCTTCAACACAAGGGCAAATATAAAGCTTATTGTACGCACAGATTGTATTGTAATTAACTGAAAGCTTGTTAGCTTTGCACCGATGACGGAAATGGAAACAAAAACTACAAGCACCGAAACGGGTGAAATTCTGGATATCTCAAAGAGACATGTAGATGTTGAAAAAGCGATTCGAGATAAGAACCCGAAAGTAGCAAAGCGTTTACCAAAGTTTGTATACCGGTACTTAAGGAGAGTGATTCATGAGAAACGCATCAATGAGATTTTCTATAAGCATAGAGATAAGCCGGGACTGCCGTTTCTGGATGTATCCTTAAATGATGAGCTTGGCGTGTTGATCAATGCAAGGGGATTAGACAATATTCCGGAGTCCGGAAGGTGTATTGTTGCGGCGAATCATCCGTTAGGGGGTATCGACGGCATGGCTTTGATGCATGTTCTCGGTCAAAAGTTTGATGACATAAAGTTCCCGGTCAATGACATCTTAATGGGAGTGCCTCAATTGAAATCGTTGTTTGTTCCGATCAATAAAATGAGGAACCGAAATAAGAAGGAGAACATTAATCGTGTGAATGAAATGTTCGCCTCAGATGCCATTATTCCTTATTTCCCAGCAGGATTGGTGTCTCGGAAAAAGTGGTTCAGCAAAGAGATCAAGGATTTGGAATGGAAAAAGTCTGTTTTGATTGGAGCTCAAGAGCACAACAGATTGATTGTTCCGACCCATATCGATGGCAGAAACTCCAATTTCTTCTACAGGTTGGCCAACTACAGAAAGCTGTTTGGTATTAAGGCAAATATTGAGATGCTTTATCTTGTTGATGAGATGATGAAGCAAAAAAACAAACACATCAACATTACTTTTGGAAAGCCCTTGCCACCAGAAACTTTTGACCGACGGATTCACGATCTCAAGAAATGGGTTGACATCTTAAAAGAACATGTGTATGAACTTGAGAAGAATCCTGAGGCGTCTTTTGAAGACGTGGCAGCAAAGTATGCCAAATAATCTACATTTTGATTAATCGAAATGCCTGCTGCCCTCCAGTGTTCAATATTTTCAATTTGAGGGTATAAATCCCCGGTTCAAACTCGGTTAAATCGAAATATCTGCGCTTTAACTCTTCTAAAGTGCCATTGTTCAGCAATTTGCCTTGGACATTGTAAATCTCGTAATTGACATTTCCATCCTGTTCATGGTTCAGGTCAAATTTAAAAAGACCATTAGAAGGGTTAGGATAAATATGAACCATGTTAATGCCGTTATGAGAAAGCCCCAGTGTGTTACTTACGGTTACAGAAGCTGAATCGGAGCAGGAGTTTTGATCTAAAACCCATACAATGTAGTTTCCTCCTGATAAAGCAACTGCGGTATCGCCAGTTTGTGCCATTTGGTCGTTCCAGAAGTATTGATAGGGAGGTGTTCCTCCACTTACGCTCACCCAGGCTTTGCCATCTCCGGATGAGTTTGTCTCAGGAAACATTCCTGTGGTAGATGAGAGAGGACTGGGTTCTATTATCTCAACTGAATCAATTAACTCACAAGATAGGCCGTCAGTAATGGTATATGAATACCAACCTGGACCGAGATTATTTTTTGAATTACCGTTTTGACCGTCGTACCAAACAATACTACTTGTTCCATTTGATGTCTGAGGAAATAAGGTAATGGCTCCATCAGAATCACCAAAGCACGAAATGTCTACAACATTTGGGTTGGCAGCAGGAAGAGGTGTGAAATTAACTTGAATACTTTGCGAATTTTCAGTGAAACCAAATTCGTTTTCAAGGTTGGCGTAATAAGTTCCGCCTTGGGTAATAATTAATGGATTTGCAGTTTGACCATTGGACCAGTTCACAAAATCCGGACTATTGCAAGTTAAGGTGATTGACTGTCCTTGGCATGCGGAAAAGCTGGAAGCAATTATGCTGGTGTCAAAAGCTTGGGTCATGCCTTCAACAACATGTAATGTCTGATTTGGGTTGATGTTGAATAAAGTATCATGGTGCCCACTTAACCACTCAACAATCAAAGTATCTGCTTGTGCGGCATTCCCAATACCAAAAAACTCGCTAAAGGAGCTTTGGCTGCATAAAGATTCACCAATTAAGGTGTAGTTCCATTGGTTTTGATTATTGGCATTGATCATAATGTAAGACCCAACTCCGTTCATGTTGCTTATGGTCCCCTCAAGGGTGACCTTAAGCCAGTTGTTTGAGTTAGGTGTGTTTTCGAATAAGAAGATATTTGGCATATTGTTGTTGACAACAATGTCTGGAAACCCATCATTATTGATATCTCCAATCGTATTTCCGAAACTCGGAACAGTGTCCATTTCGAATCCACTGCTTATAACTTCAAAGGTGTCAATTCCCGTTCTATTATAAAATGCAGACGGCAATTCTCCTCCGCTCCCATTGGTCATACCAGATACATACAAGTCCTGGTCAGTGTCGTTATCTGCGTCTAAGAAACTCGCTCCCCAACCAATGCCATAAAACCCTACACCGAGAGAGTCGGCGACACTTTGGAAAGTTCCGTCTCCGTTGTTGTGCAGAAGCACATTTCCGCCCGGAGTATTGGTGATATATATGTCTAGCCATGAGTCGTTGTTGTAATCTCCAATGGTCGTGGACATGGCGTCAATAACAATGCCTGCACCTGAGACAGCACTGACATCAGTAAATGTACTGTCACCATTGTTTCTGTAGAGCTTGTTAGGCGCTAATTTATCATTGGCAATATAAAGGTCTTGAAAACCATCTCGATCATAATCAATCCATGCTGAACAAAAGCTCAGATCGTTTGAATCTGCAACTCCTGCAGCAGCAGTGATATCTAGAAATTTATTGTTGCCAAGATTGAGATAAAGTAAATTCGTATTGGGGCCTGCAGATGCTCGATTCGAAATAAACACCTCTAATAAGCCATCATTGTTGATATCACCCCAAGATGCTCCCCAAAAAGGCCAATTCATACTAGAATCTCCAATGCCTGAATAATCTGTTATATCCACTAAAGTGAGATTTCCAGTATTTTCAAAGAATCTTGGCGATTTGCCAAATCGGGTAATAAATAAGTCCTGGTCTCCGTCGTTATCAGTGTCTACCCAATTAATTGACTTGATTTCTGAACTATCTGGAAGAAAGCCCACAAGTTCAGAAAAGCCTGTACCAGTATTTTTATAAAAACGTGCAGGCTGAGAAGGGTCTGTTCCAACGCAAATGTCGTCCAGACCATCACCATCAAAGTCGCAAAACGTGATGCCTCCTCCCATGAAACCTGTAGTTCCATAGCCAGCGATAAGGCCTTGCGGGTTAGAAGTTTCAGTGAACTGTCCATAACAGGCAATTAAATTGAACGCAAATACTAGGGTGATAAAAATTTTCATAGGACAAAAAAAGGGCGTCTAGACTTTAGACGCCCTGTAAAATTAAGAAATTCTAATTTATTGTCTAATCAACTGAATTGATTTTTGACCTTCTCCATAAATTACATTCAAGATGTAAACACCTCTTGCGTATCCGGTTAAGTCAATGGTTCCAATCTGAGCATTGTTAATTGTCCAGGTATTGATCAATTTACCAGTTGCATCCGTTAATCTGAAAGTCATGGCGTTGTCTAGTTCGTCAACATTGTACTTAAAGATTCCATTAGATGGGTTCGGATAAACTGAGAACCCAACGGCATCAATTCCGTCAATTCCAGTACATGGATCAACAAAAATTGTTACGGTATCACTGTTCATACAGTTGTTTCCGTCAGTTACCATCACAATGATGTCATGAGATCCAGTACCCAATGTGCTTCCTGATACAGGCTCCGTTTGAGCAGACCCTCCAGTTGACCATGAGTATACACTGAAACCAGCACCTGCATCTAAAGAAATGTCATGATTCACACAAATGGTATCCATGGAGCCTGTAATCGCTGGCATAGGCAATGCGTTTACAGTTAGGATAGCAGAGTCAGAACTCATACATCCGATTGAGTCAGTAACTGTTACCATGACCGTATCTGAAGAATATACATAGATGCTAGAAGTACTCGCACCATCATCCCATACATACACATCATAATTTGATCCGGCATCTACTAAAATTGAATCACCGTCACAAGCCGTGGTTGTAGGATCTAAGTCCACAAGTGGTACCTGATACACATTCGCAGAATCAGAGTGAGAACACCCTGTACCAGTATGCGTTACAGTTGCAATGATCTGCCCAGGAGCACCAAGGAACGAAGAATCAACCGTTGCACCAGTACTCCAGCTGTAAGTGTAAATAGAAGCAGTGTCTACATTGAACCATGCAGTATCGCCCGGACAGTTAGACACGTCTGTTAAGTCTACAAATGGAGCTGGGTTCAATGTCAACATAGCTGTATCGCTCGCACACAATCCAAATGAATCTGTGTAAACAACAATTGCGTTGTACGTTGTATCGGTTAAACCTGTGTTAGTGAATGTAGCGCTGGTTCCGTTAGAGTGCGGGTAACTGGTTGGTGCAGCAGAAGTATCCTGTGTAAACCAATCATACATACCAACCAATCCTGGATCGATTAAGTGGCTTCCACACCCATTGTAGTCAGGACCTGCATCAACGGTTGGCAATGTACTAATCGCGAAATCATCAAATGCAAAACCATTTTGAGGAACAGAACCATCAGAAGCAAAGTTCACTCTGAAAAGAACATCTGTCTTGCCAATCAAGGTATCATCTAATGGGTGTTTCATGATAACCCAATCAGTACCATTACTAGTCCATCCGTCTTGAGAGGTTCCACCAGGGGTTGCGTTGATGGTATTGTCATTGTACCAGTCAGGCGCACCAAAAGCACCAACCAAAGTCCAAGTAGTACCGCCATCATCTGACAATTCAAGGTTAGCACCATCCCAGCTGTTTTCACAATCGTAGAATACTTTTAATGCTACCCAAGATCCCATTGGCAAATTGGTAAAGTCAAAACAGGGGCTTTCAATATTCCCATCTTCGTTATTGTTATATCCACCAGATAAACCACCAGCTACCCATGCATTGATTCCGGAATACGCCGAATTGATATTTGGCTGAGCAGGAGTTCCAAACTCCCAAGAACCGTTGGTATTGTTATTGGCAGCCCATCCACCTTGACCATTCTCAAATGTCTCAAGGTATGGGTAAGTACTGATTACTGGTTTGTTGTTAACTACTGCAGTGGCTGTGTCATCACAAGTAGATAAGTCGCCCGTTGCGGTAATTACCACATCAACGTTGTTCGCTCCAATTGCAGAGAAGTCACCAGCTGTGGCGAAAGCATGCTGATAAGTTCCACCAGGCAGAATAGTATCAGTTACAGTTTCGCATACTGGAGTACCACCGTTTACAATATAGCATACGTCAAATGTGAATAGCGTATCCAAACCGTTATTGGCAAAGTCCGCAACTACAAATTCGTTGGCAGTCAATCCACAGTCGGAGACAGGAGCCACAAGATTTCCAGGAGTTGCACTGATAATTGGTGCAGAAGCGTTAACGGCAATGTTATCAATACCCGTTCCTTCTTCCTGAACAGATCCGTCAGATGTAAATTTAAATCTCAATCTAACCTCAGATGCACCGGCCGAACCAGTTAAAACATGTCCGGCCTTAGCCCATGCAAAACTACCGTCCCACCAAACATCAGTGGCGTTGTTATACCAGTTAGCACCAGTTCCTACAGCACCAAGTTGCGCCCAGGTGGCACCACCATCAATAGACATTTCTAAAATAGTTCCATCCCAGTTGTCCTCGCTCTCTCTTCTGATATCAAAGCTGATCACCGGATCTGCCGTTTCAGCACTAAAATCAAAACAAGGGGAGTATAAGTCTGTATTAGATCCCGGACCATAGGCGCCAGTCAGATTAGTAACCCATGCGTTAGTACCACCTTCACACGCAGATACAGAATTAATCAGCGCTGCTGCCGGAGTACCTAGCTCCCATGAAGTAGTCCCTGCATTTACCTCAGCACTCCATCCACCTGCACCAGATTCAAAGTCTTCAGAATACGGTAATGAAGAAATGGTAGGCACACTTTGCATAGTGTAACCAGTTAAAGTATCATTTGTTGCATTACTGTCAGCCACTACTGTTACGTAAGCATCAAAAGTGTAAGTGCCTGGTGTGGTCAAGTCCACAGTTGTGGCAAATACATGTGTGAAAGAACCACCATTTGGAAGGATCGTATCATTCACTGTTTCACAAACAGGTGCTGCTGCATTCATTACGTAACAAACGTCAAACGAAAAGATAGTATCTGCACCAAAGTTTTCTAAAAGAACAGTTACTGTATCGTTCGCAGTTAAGCCACAACCAGTAATTGGTGTTAAGATAGAGCTCAGTGAAGCATCTTCCGTGTACATTGTCGTGAACGCAACCGGTCCAATCCACCCTGAAACGGCATGCACAGTAGTGAAAGTACCAATTGGAACTGGGGTAGTAGCTGTAGCGTTGTCTGTTTCGCCATCAAGTGCGTTGATACCACTGTAGCTCCAATCTGTATCTGTAAAAGTTGTATTTGGCTGAGTGCCTGTATTTCTATAAGCCCAACCATCAAGATATTCCCAGGTTTCACCAGTTCCATCAACATTGACATCTCCAAATACGTCTACAACTGCACCGTTCCAGTAAAGCTCTATGGCATCATCTCCATTGATGTTCGCTGATCCGTCTTCATAATCGGCAGCGAAACCAAAGAAATCATGAAATCCTGCAGAATCTGCTGTTACGTAAATATATGACCCTGCTGTAACGCTCACGGCAGGAAAAACAAATTCCGGTGTAGTAGTAGTTCCTCCACCATTGTTGGCAGAACTCACACCATATGCACTTAAATCTGCGATATCTTCAAGAGCGTACAACTCAACACCTTTTGGGTGTCCTCCAGTAAGTGGACCGTCGTAAGCCGCAGAAATCATTAAAGAAGTTCCAGCACAATTAGATCTTACCCATGCTTCATAAGCTGTGTTTTGAGTCAGACCAGTTGCTGTTGTATTGGTTGTAGCGACATAGTCACTGCCAAGTTCTGCACCAGTTCCAGGCATAAAACCAGGCGCGCCCCATTGAACATCAAAATTGGCTCCAGCTGAAGTCCACGTCAAATCAGCTGTAACATCAGTTACGTTAGAAGTAGTTAAACCTGACACTAAATCACAGTTAGAACCGTTTACAACGACATTGTCAACCAACCAGTACCATGCCCAGCTGTTGTTATCATCATAATGGAAACGAACTTGCATAGCAGGATTGGCATAGACAGTTATGTCTATAGTTTGGTGATCTGGATTTGAAAATCCACCAACACTACCCGTGATGTCGTTGAAAATAACAACCTGTTGCCATTGGGCACCATCCCATACTTCAACTACACCAGAGTCACCAGCAGAAACGGACCGGAAATAATGATCAAACTCTAATACAACACTGGCAAAGCCTGTTCCGTCAAATGCAGGACTTTCAAGTGTTTCAATAAGATGCGTACCGTTACCGTTGGCATCAGAATCCACGAATGCACAATCTGTTCCATCCAATGTGCCATTTCCATTGGTGTTACCAGTGGCCCATGAATCTCCTGTTACGCCCCCCGCATCAGTAACCACCCAGGTACCGGGTATGCCAGCATCAAAGTTTTCTTGTAGTAGCTGAGCATTGACGGCGGAAAACGCCAACATTCCAGCTACAAGTGAGTAAATTTTCTTCATATTTTTAAGCTTAGTTTGGTGCAAAAGTACGCTATTATGGTGTTCAAAACAAATTGGTGTATCAACAATAATTTAACACGTTACTAACATTTGCGTGAAATACTTAATATTCTGACAGTTACAATCGAATGTTGAATTTTCATGACTCTCGACAATATTTAAGGTTGAATTTTCTAAATTCGCGTTCCCTATATATAAAGTATGAATCAACAATATCCAGAATATCAAGGACTCAATTTAAGTAATGTGGCCACAGAAGTACTCCAAAGATGGCAAGATCTCAAGATTTTTGAGAAAAGCATGAGTACCCGAGAGGGTGGAGCGTCCTATGTTTTCTTTGAAGGACCGCCCTCTGCGAATGGATTGCCAGGAATTCACCATGTTATGGGGCGAGCTATTAAGGATATTTTTTGCAGGTACAAGACTTTAAAGGGCTACAAAGTTAATCGGAAAGCGGGTTGGGACACTCACGGATTGCCCGTTGAACTTGGTGTTGAGAAATCATTAGGTATCACTAAAGAAGACATTGGGAAAACAATTTCTATTGAGGACTATAACTTGGCCTGCCGTGAAGCGGTGATGAAATACACTGATATCTGGAACGATTTGACCCATAAAATGGGTTACTGGGTTGATTTGGAAGACCCCTATGTGACCTACACCAATAAATACATGGAATCTGTTTGGTGGCTGTTAAAGCAAATCTACAACAAGGATTTATTGTATAAGGGCTATACCATTCAACCTTATTCTCCGGCTGCAGGAACTGGCTTGAGTTCTCATGAGCTGAATATGCCAGGCACCTATCAGGACGTGAAAGATACCACGGTTGTGGCACAATTTAAGCTCAGGGTTTCAGATCAAAAAGAAACGCTGTTTGGCACAGATGATGTCCATTTTATTGCCTGGACAACAACGCCATGGACTTTACCTTCAAATACAGCATTGGCAGTTGGACCCAAAATAGATTATGTGCTTGTTGAAAGCTTTAATCAATACACGGGACAAAGAATTAAAGTCGTGTTAGCAGAGAATTTAATGGGCAAACAGTTCTCTGGAAAATACATTGCCGTTTCAGATGAACTGGGCTTGGATGATTATACTGCAGATTCTAAGAAGATTCCTTTTCAGGTTTTGAAGCAGTTTAAGGGAAGCGAACTGGCTGGTTTAAGGTACGAGCAGCTATTACCATATTGCCAGCCATGTGATAACCCCGAAAACGCATTTCAAGTAATTCCTGGTGATTTTGTGACTACTGAAGATGGGACTGGAATTGTTCACATTGCACCTACTTTTGGTGCAGATGATGCAAAGGTCGCTCAAGATGCCGGAGTGCCGCCAATGTTGGTTTTGGATGAAAACGGAAATAAAGTTCCTCTTGTAGACCTTCAGGGGAAGTTTGTGTCTCAAATGGGCGAAATGGGGGGTAAGTATGTCAAAAATGAGTATTACAAAGACAATGTCCCTGATAAATCTGTAGATGTTGAAATCGCCATCAAACTCAAGGAAGAAAACAAGGCATTTAAGGTAGAGAAATACGAACATAGTTACCCCCATTGTTGGCGAACAGACAAGCCTGTTCTATATTATCCATTGGACTCCTGGTTCATCAAAATCACGGATGTGAAGTCACGTCTGGTGGAGCTAAATAACACCATCAACTGGAAACCAAAAGCCACGGGAGAAGGTCGTTTTGGAAATTGGTTGGAGAATGCTAATGATTGGAATCTATCGAGATCGCGTTTCTGGGGAATTCCCCTGCCTTTGTGGAGAACAGAAAAAGGCGATGAAACCATTTGCATAGGTTCGGTAAAAGAACTTAAAGAGGCGTGTGAAAAGGCTGTAGAAGTGGGCTTCATGACCGAAAATCCGCTAAAAGATTTCAATCCGGATGATATGTCGGAAGAGAATTATAACACTTTCGATTTGCATAAAAACTATGTGGATAAGATCATTTTGGTGTCGTCTACGGGTGAAAAGATGTATCGCGAATCTGACCTCATTGATGTGTGGTTCGATTCTGGCTCCATGCCTTACGCGCAATGGCATTACCCATTTGAAAATAAAGCTTTGATTGACGATAGAAAAGCCTATCCGGCAGACTTTATCGCTGAAGGAGTCGATCAAACAAGAGGTTGGTTCTATACTCTGCATGCCATTGCAGGTATTTGTTTTGATAGTGTGGCCTACAAAAATGTGGTATCAAATGGTCTGGTACTTGATAAGAACGGTCAAAAAATGTCGAAAAGACTCGGCAATGCGGTTGATCCATTTGAAACGCTTGAAAAATACGGAGCGGATGCCACTCGATGGTACATGATTACCAACGCACAACCATGGGATAATTTAAAGTTTGACCTTGAAGGGATAGGAGAGGTTCAAAGGAAGTTTTTCGGAACCCTCTATAACACCTATGGCTTCTTTGCTTTGTACGCCAATGTTGATGGGTTTACCTACAAAGAAGAAGAGGTACCATACTCAGACAGACCGGAAATTGATCGTTGGATTTTATCAAAACTGAATTCGCTTGTAAAGGATGTAGATGCCGCTTTTGAGGCATTTGAACCTACCCGGGCAGGAAGACTCATACAGGAGTTTGTAACGGACCATTTGAGTAATTGGTATGTGCGTTTGTGCAGAAGGCGTTTTTGGAAGGGGGACTACTCTCAAAACAAAATTGCAGCTTATCAAACCTTGTACGCCTGTCTTGAAACTGTCGCCATCATCATGGCACCAATTGCCCCATTTTATTCTGACAAATTATTCCTTGACTTAAACGCCGCTACAGGCCGTTCAAGTTTAGAATCTGTTCATTTGGCAGACTTCCCGGAGCCTAAGGAATCAATGATAGATCGGGATTTGGAAGAAAGAATGGCAATAGCGCAAAAAGCATCTTCCATGGTCCTGAGCCTCAGAAAGAAGGAAAAAATTAAAGTAAGACAGCCATTGCAAAAGGTCATGATTCCTGTTCACAATGATGAGTTCGCCAGACAGGTAAAAGCGGTTGAAAACTTGATTTTATCGGAAGTCAACGTTAAGGAGTTGGAACTGCTGACTGATATGGACGGGATTTTGGTTAAAAATATCAAACCGAACTTCAAAACCATTGGACCTAAATATGGTCAGTACATGAAATCCATTGCCAAAGAAATTAGTGCCTGGGGACAGGAAGAGATAGCTCAAATTGAGACGAATGAAGGTTGGAAAGGGCAGATTGATGGTGCAGACATTGAGTTGGATTTGCAGGACTTCAATATTCAAACTGAGGACATTCCGGGTTGGTTAGTTCAATCAGAAGGCAGTTTAACAATTGCACTTGATATTACCTTGTCACCAAAATTGGTACAGGAAGGGTTGGCAAGAGAATTTGTAAACCGCATTCAGAACCTCAGAAAGGACAGAGGATTGGAGTTAACTGATAAGATTAATTTACAGATTAAATCCGATGATAGAATTAATGAGGCAATCAATAATAATTTAAATTATATTTGTTCAGAGACCTTGGCAAATTCCCTTCAGCTTATAGACCACGTTGAGGGCGGAGAAACCATCACCATAGATGATTTGACCACAGAAATTGCTTTGGAAAAACACAATTAATAGTGCAGTTATGCCAGATAAAGAAAAGTCAAGATATAGTGATCAGGAATTGGAAGAATTCAAGGAGATCATCAACAATAAATTAAAAGAAGCACGTCAGGATTTGGAGTTATTGAAAGGCTCCTTGTCTCATAAAGACGATCACGGAACGGATGATACAGGAAGGTCCTTTAATATGATGGAGGACGGTTCCGAAACTCTGTCGAGAGAAGAAATGGCGCAGTTGGCGGCTCGTCAGGAGAAGTTCATTCGTAACTTAGAAAACGCCTTGATCCGTATTCAGAACAAAACCTACGGAATTTGCAGAGGAACTGGAAAATTGATCAGAAAAGAAAGATTGAGATTGGTTCCACATGCTACCTTAAGTATTGAAGCTAAAAACGCCCAGTCGTAGAAGCGGATAAGAAAAATAGATGGCTCATTGTTGCGGTCAGTATCCTGGCCGTTCTGATCATTGATCAATGGTTGAAGATTTGGGTAAAAACCAATCTGGCCTACGAAGAAAACACCTTTGATTTGGGTTTTTTTCACCTCAATTTTATTGAGAACAATGGTATGGCCTTTGGCACCGAATTAGGCGGTTCGTGGGGTAAACTTGCCTTGAGTTTATTTAGAGTAGTGGCTATTGGTTTGATTGGTTACTACCTGTACGATTTGGTTAAAAAGAAGCGACACAAAGGATTGTTATTCAGTGTTTCTTTGGTATTTGCCGGAGCTTTAGGGAATATTCTGGACAGCATTTTCTACGGACTCATGTTTAATAAAAGCTGCAGTGCAGATCATGCTCAGGACTACTGCAGAAATGGAGAGGTGGCGGAAATTGTGCCTCTTGGAGAAGGCTACGCAGATATTTTTTACGGTAGAGTAGTGGATATGATGCACTTCAAAGTTAAATGGCCCGAATGGGTTCCAAACTGGGGAGGAGAAGAAGTTTTTCCGTTCGTTTTCAACGTGGCGGACTCGGCAATTACCATAGGTGTTGTGATCATCATTCTCAGGAGTAGAGCTTTCTTTCCTGAAGAAACAGCATTCAACTGGAATGTGAAATCATGGTTTAAGAAATCTGAAAAACCAGCTACCGAGCCTGCCAGCACTGAAGAAAATAACTCAAATCAAATGAACCAAAATGAAGACCATGAAAATAACTAAACTACTAGGTTTATTCTTAATTGGCACAATGCTCACAGCATGCGGTGATGAAAAAGAAGACTCTGAAAAAAAGTCTGAATCTGGTTTTAAAATTAAGGCCAAGGAATTCTCAGGGACATTCAACATCTCAAAATCTGATGTTGAAAATGATATGTCTTACTCCAGCAATGGAAATGATGGCTGGTCAATTGATTTTAAGGACAAGACCAGTTTGTTCGTGAATGTTGAAGACGCAGGTTTTCAAACTCATTTCGACGAATTATTTGATCAAAGTGTATTTGCGGAATATGAATTAATTGAGAAAGGTGATAACTGGGCAATATTCAAGAGTTCCAGAAAAAAGATCGGAGAGGATGAGATGGTGACTGGCTATAATTTTCTTCTGGTAACAGAAGGACCAAATGGCAAGTTCCTCCGATTCAAAGGAAGAGGAGAAGAGATGTTCTCAGATATACCAAGCGAGGACAGAGCGAGAGAACTATTAAAAATCTCGCAGGACTTTAAGCTGGATTAAAGAATTGATTAGAAAAATATGTAAGGCAGTCGAAAAGACTGCCTTTTTTATTGAATGTCATTTGGTCAAACAAGAAGCGTTTTCGTCCTAAACTCACATGAGCTCCGTGCAGTATTTATACTGCTGCCCCCACCAATTCATGCTTTACCAAATACTCAGCGATTTGCACAGCATTTGTTGCAGCACCTTTCCTCAAATTGTCAGAAACCACCCACATGTCCAGACCAAAAGGAACTGACTCATCCCGACGGATTCTTCCCACAAATACATCATCCTTATCGTGGGCATACAAAGGCATGGGGTAGGTGTTCACATCAGGATTGTCTTGAACAGTCACACCTTCAGAACTTGCCAACAAAGACCTGACTTCACTTACATCAAAATCCTGATTAAATTCAACATTAACAGCTTCTGAATGTCCTCCAATCACAGGAACCCTTACAACTGTCGCTGTAATCGCAATAGAGTCGTCTCCTAAAATCTTTCTGGTTTCATGAACCAACTTCATTTCCTCAGTGGTGTAGCCATTTTCACAAAAATCTCCGCCATGTGGCAAACAATTTCGGTCAATGGGATAAGGATAAACCATCTCTCCCTTAACGCCATCACGTTCATTATTCATTTGTTCTACAGCAGCAACCCCTGTTCCGGTAACAGATTGATATGTAGAGATCACTAAACGTTTGATACCATATTTTTTGTGCAGCGGTGCCAGGGCCAGCACCATTTGAATTGTAGAACAGTTGGGATTTGCGATAATTTTATCTTCCGAAGACAATAAATTCGCGTTGATCTCAGGAACCACGAGCTTCTTGTCTTCATGCATACGCCATGCAGAGGAATTGTCTACAACCGTAGTGCCAATTGCCGCAAATTTTGGCGCCCATTCTTTACTTGTGCCGCCACCGGCAGAAAAAATGGCAATATCAGGTTGTTTTTCAAGGGCTGTTTCTAAGTCGATAACGGTATGGTCTTGTCCGCCCCAGGTCACTACCTTGCCAGCACTTCTTTTAGAAGCAACCAATAATAATTCGGTGATTGGAAAATTTCTTTCGGCCAAAACTTTTAACATCACGTTACCTACCATACCTGTGGCGCCTACTACTGCTACTTTCATATCAAGTCTTCTTTATCAAATCTTTTCTTCATGAATCCTACTAAGAATTCTGCTTCAAATGTAGTATATTTACGAGCACCTATTGGTCTATTTGATTGATTTACACACATGGCTTATTATCTGCTCACAACTTGTCTGGTTTTTGTATGCTTTTTAACAGCATCTGCCCAGTTTACGGAGGACTTTTCCGATGGGGATTTCACCAATGGTAACATGTGGAGTGGAGACGCTTCAGAGTTCATTGTCAATGGCTCAACACAGCTTCAGCTGAACAATCCCGGAATGGCTAGCACGTCTTATTTGTCTGCTCCAAATGCTTTGGCTGATCTGGACAGTGTGGAGTGGCAATTTTATATCAGACAAAGTTTCAGTCCTTCAGGAAGCAATAACGGTCGGGTTTATTTAGTATCAGACCAGGCTAATTTAACCGGATCTTTGAATGGGTATTATGTCTTGTTCGGGGAAGCTGGTTCGGGAGATGCCATTAGTATTTATGAGCAAACAGGTACAACCAGCACCTTAGTTTGTAGCGGAACAGTGGGCGCTATCGCAAGTTCGTTTGATGTGTCCGTGAAAGTTTTAAGAAACCATCTGGGAGACTGGGAACTCTGGGTGGATTACACGGCCGGAACCAATTACGTATTAGATGCAACAGGAAGTGATGCAACACACAATGTTTCGTCATTCATTGGGGTAGTTTGTAATTATACTTCAAGCAATTCTACGGACTTTTATTTTGACACTTTTTACAGTGGTGACTATATTTTGGATCTAAGCCCTCCGACTGTTACATCTGTGGTGGCAATTTCGGCGAATGATGTAGATGTTTATTTTGATGAGCCAGTTGATTTGGTGACAAGTGAAACGGTTGGGAATTATGCCATCTCAGGTATTGGAATGCCAGCTACGGCAAGCAGAGATGGGTCAAATCTGGCATTGGTTCACCTTAATTTTTCCTCGCCATTTGTTGGTGGAAATACATACACACTCGAAACAGAAAACGTTGAAGACCTGTCTGGCAACGCCATGTCGGTATCCTCGGATAATTTCACCTATTTGGTATTTGCAACACCAGGATCAAGAGATGTATTGATCAACGAGATTTTTCCAGACCCTTCTCCGCAAGTTGGTTTGCCGGCAGAAGAGTTCGTTGAAATCTATAACAATACCTCTAACTACTTTGATTTAAATGGTTGGCAGATTACTGATGGAACTGGTACAGCAACTATGCCAAGCCACATTTTGGCCCCCAATGCCTATCTGATTTTATGCAACATCACTGATACCAATTTGTTTCAGCCATATGGAGATGTTCTGGGCTTGAACGGTTTCCCATCTTTAAATAATAGCGGAGACGATCTTGAGTTGTTAGATCAGTTGACCAATGTTTTGGATGCCGTTTCTTATGATGACAGTTGGTACCGTGATGGTGTGAAAGAAGATGGAGGCTATAGCCTTGAATTGATTAATCCTACGATTCCCTGTGCCGACCCAAGTAACTGGATCGGGTCTTTTGATGTGTCAGGGGGCACACCAGGGACACAGAATTCACAAGCAGATTTTAATCCGGACACAAGTTCACCTGCCATTGTCAATCACTACATTCATAGTTCTGATTCGATAAAAATTGAGTTCTCTGAAGCTCTGGACGCGACAGCACTTGGCAGCCTATCTTTGTTGTTTAGTAACGGACTTGGTTTCATGGAATCTCTGGACTCGGATAACCCTGCTTGTTTATGGGTTCAAACCAGCACCAACCTAAATCCTGGAGAATCATTTACCATTGATATTGCCGGTTTATCTGATTGTTCCGGAAACAGCATGTCTGCCACAACTTTGTCTTTTGTTGTCCCGGAACTAGCTGCTAAAGGAGACATTCTTATCAATGAGGTATTATTCAATCCGACTACTGGTGGACAGGACTTTGTAGAACTGTACAATAATTCCGACAAAGTGATTTCTTTGGAAGGTTGGTACTTGGCCAATTGGTCTGACAGCATAGCCAATTTGAAAGAAATTGAACCCACTTCAGCTATTTTAGATCCAGGTGATTTTTTGGTGTTAACTAAGGATTCAAGCGCCGTTAAAACGTCTTATCCTCTGAGTGCTTCTGGTGTTTATCTCAACATGCCAAGCATGCCATCTTACAACAACGATTCCGGTACTGTGTACCTGTTGAAAAACGATTCTTCAGTGATGGACAGGTTCGCCTATGATGAGGACATGCACTTTCCCCTGCTCAATGATGTGGATGGCGTTTCTTTGGAGCGTTTGGATTATAATCGAGAGAGTTCTGACTCCGACAACTGGCATTCGGCAGCTGAAGCTGTTGGTTTTGCTACTCCGGGCTACGAAAATTCTCAATTGCAGATGAGCAATGGCTCCATGGGTGATAATGTGACCCTTGAACCCAACATGTTTTCTCCGGATAACGATGGTTTTGAAGACATATTAAATATTCACTACGAATTTGATGAAGCTGGTTTCGTGGCAACGGTTATGGTTTTTGATGGTCATGGAAGACTGGTGAGACGTTTGATCAGCAACGAGCTGCTGGGGACCTCAGGAATCTTTTCATGGGACGGGATTACCGATAGCAGAGAAAAAGCACCCATCGGAACCTATGTGCTCTATTTCGAGATTTTTAATGTGTCCGGAGTGGTGGATAAATTCAAGAAGCCTTGTGTGGTTGCAGGTAAGTTGTAAAACTCTATTTGTTGTATGAAGATCTTTTTATTCGTATGTATACCCCATATACAATCAATAGCATAAACAAATTGTAGAACACATCATCCAATGGAATTGTCAGTAACCTGATTCCCAAATTTTCTGAATCATTGTACCATACAATTGGGTCATCAATCCCTGTTCCTGTAAGCACACCATTTACGATTAAAAACGGGATCAAAATAATCAGATAGGAGACGATAAATTGCCTGCGAGCCAAAGAGTTTAACGTTTTTAAAGTTAGAAAGAGCACCGCAGCACATCCTAAGAAAGCAGACGCTGTGTAGGCACGATCTAAATGTAAAGCCCCAATCGTGAGGCATAGCAAAATCAAAGTGACCCATATCCCATCAGCAATGGTTTTGGAAACAATCGGTTTGAAGTAGGCATCAACACATGCTGTAATGAAAATGCAGGCATAAGGCACTACAATAAAGAAGAGCCATTCTTCAATGGGAAGATTCAGAATTTCAACGCCGCATAAGTAATCAGGGTTAAATCCCCAAAAGCCTTGATTCGTGAAATAAACATCCCAGGGAATAAAAATCAGCATCATTGTAAAGATTCCCCAAAATAGAGACTTCCAGGACTTGTAGAAAGCAACTTTTTTGTCAAAACTAAGTAACAAAGGTCCCGCTAGCGTGAGGATATCGAGATATAAATAGAGATTATTCACGACTTCAAATTGGCAGCCGCTTTTTTGGCTTCACGGTAGTACTTGCGCGGAACGATTAGCATACCAAAGCACTCACCATGCTCTTTGTTTAGATGTTTATGATGAACCTTGTGAGCTTTCCGAATAGCCATGAGATAAGGGTGTTTGGACCTTTTGAACCAGGAAAATCGTTGGTGAATGAACACATCATGAACTAAAAAATAACACACACCATAAACCGCAATCCCAAATCCAATAGCCACCACAATAGGCAGTTCATTCATCATTCCCAACATAATACATAGCCAACTGGGAATGGCAAAAATTAGAAAGAACACGTCATTTTTTTCGAAAAACCCCGGTTGAGGTTGGTGATGATCTTCATGAAAATGCCACATCAACCCGTGCATAAGGTATTTATGTGCGAACCAAGCCATAAATTCCATGAAGAAAAAAGTTGCAATGCCAGCTAAAATCGACCAGATCATAGGGTAAAGTTAAGGACTAAAAAGAAAATCACTTGTAGTACAAACAAATAGGGCGCGATTTTGTTTGTGGTCTTCAATTTCATGGCATAAAAACTATAAACAAGTCCGAAAGAAATTCCCCACCAAGCCAGATAGTTACTTAAGGGGATATGACCGCCTTCCCAACTCCAGAAATCTAATTTTATGGCCACAGGTTCAATCAAAAAATCGATGGCGACCATCAAAGTAGCTGCCAAAGCAGATTTAAAAATAGGAGATAATGTCGTTCTTTGCGCAATACCCACCGTTCCCATGATCAGCACAAGCCAATTTAGTCCAATGGTTACAGGAATGTCATTGATTTTGTAACCCAGCGCATCTCCATACCAGTAATTGCCAAATGGGAAACCCGTTTTCACTCCTAACATTTCAACAAAGAAGCCCGACAGCGAGACGAAGGCGACCCAAATAAAGTAGTTTATTGAAGTATTTTTTGAGAAAAGCAAAAGCAACATGCTGCTCATCCAAAGATTCAAAGGTGTAAGATTGTTGAAATCGGATTGATAATCCTTCAATGACAAACCGACCATTCCTACTGAATAGATGATCAACAAAAACCATTGCGCCAGTTTGTATGGTGGTACATTTCTCATATCTTGGGAATCAGGTCACAGCTTATTTTTGCCGACATCAAACACAAGGGAATTCCACCGCCAGGATGTACACTGCCACCACAAAAGTACAAACCTTCAATATTGGCTTGATTCTTCTGTCTGTTAAATGCTGCCATCTTGGAGTTTGAACTAGTGCCATATAGGGAACCCTGGTAAGAACTTGTTTTGAGGTCTATTTTTTTTGGATCGAGTATGTTTTCGTTTTCAATATGATCGCGAATATCACATCCCAGGGTGCGGTTAATTTTATCGATGATGTAGGACTTTTGTGCTTTCACCTCTTCATTCCAGTTCTGACCAATATCAGATGGCGCATTCACCATCACGAACCAATTCTCGCATCCGGATGGTGCATCCTCCTTGCACACTTTACTGCTGATATGAATGTAAACAGTTGGGTCATTAAATCCCGTTTTCTTTTCGAAAAGATGCTTGAATTCCGACTGATAGTCTTCACTAAATAGAATATTGTGCAGACCTAACTCTGAAAAAGAACGCCTAATTCCCCAATAAAAAATTATGGCTGATGAAGACCGTTCTTGAGTTTTTATTTTTTGAGGCGTCTTTACTCCAGGTAATAATCGTTCGTAAGTATAGTATACGTCCATGTTGGAGACTACCAGGTCGGTCTTAATCTTGTCCTCATCAATTATAATTCCCTTAACCTTACCATGTTCCACAATGATGTCTGAAACAGGAGAGTTGAAAAAGAAATTTACACCAAGTTTTGTCGCTAAATTGAATATGGCATCTACAATTGATCGCATTCCTTTCATTGGAAAAAAAGTGCCGTATCCATGCTCAAGATGAGGAATCAGGTTTAATGTTGCTGGAGCTTGATAAGGATCGGATCCGTTATAGGTAGCATATCTATTGAATAGCTGAACCAACTTGGGGTGTTTAAGTGCCAGGTTTTTGTTGTGCATGGTGCTATTGAGTCCATACCGAGTAATATGAGGCAGGGCTTTAAGCACATCAGAACTGAACCAGGTCTTGCCTTTGTGCAGGGAGTTTTCGGTAAAAATCCGACCAATTTTGTCGTAGATAAATTTAGACTTTCTGAGGTGGGGGAGAATTAAATTGCCCGCCTCTCCAAAAGCGTTTAAAGTAGATTTTTTTAGAGCAGATTCATCCTGAAACATAGTGAATCTCGTGCCATCCTCCCAAAAATACCTGCAAGATTCATCCATTTGTTGGTAGTCAAAATACTGGTCTAACTGGTCTCCACAGAATTCAAATAAGTCCTCTAAATACTGAGGCATGGTGAAAAGAGACGGGCCTGTATCAAAGCGATATTTACCGGAAGTTTGCTGACCTAGTTTCCCTCCATAGGTGTCATTCGCCTCATAAACGGTGACCTGATACCCCTGAACCGCCAGGCGACATGCTGATGCCAATCCCGCAATTCCTGCCCCAATAATCACTGCCTTTTTCATTCCCATGAAACAAGATATCTCTCAGATTGTTCCAAACTCCAACCAATTCCACCACAAACAATAACCAGCACATGCTTAAATTCCGAAAAATCATTGTTGAGCATTACGCTCAAAGCAGTGCCGCAAGCAGGCTCTACCCAAGTGTTCTTTAAATCATGAAATGCTTTGCAGGCTTTTACCGCCGTAAGGTCATCAACCACATGGCTTCTCACATCATGAGTTGACATCCAATCAAAAGCATTCTGGGCGATTTTACTCGCTCCCAAACTGGCAGCAATGCTATCTATTCTGTTCAAAGTGATTACCTTCTGTGCTTTAAAGCTAGCATTCAAAGCCGCTGCGCCAATAGTCTCGGTGCAAATTACGGGGATATCGTCCCATCCTGCCTTTTGTAACCCCTCCATCAAACCACAGAACAACCCACCACCACCAACGGCTACAACTACCGCATCTGGTTTGTGATCTATTTGATCCACAATTTCGTCGACCATGCTAGAATGCCCTTTCCACAATAATGGATGGTCGTATGGCGGAATGTAAAATGCGCCCTTTTCTTTTACCAACTCCAGGGCTTTTTCATTGGCTTGCGGCCAGGCATCTCCGTGCTCGATAACAGCGGCATTTTTAGATTTAATGAGGTCAACAATTCTTTGGGAAGACCCTTTTGGAACCACTACGGTCAATTCTGCTCCCAACTGATCTATCACGTAGGCGGCAGAATAACCGGCATTTCCGGCAGAGGCGCAAACAAAATGCCTGCTTCCGTTGTTATACTCATGTTTGAGCAAAGTTTCCATTCCTCTGAGCTTAAATGATCCACTGGGTTGAGCGCTCTCCATTTTTAGATAAAAGCGTCTGTCATGAAGATCAATGGTTTGGAGTGGGGTTTTTGAAGCAAATTCCATGATTTAAAATATTTGTGTCGGTCGTACGACTAAATGTAAGAGGAATAGCGTTAAAAACTGTTAATTATTCAAAAAATGAACAACATTTGGCTAAGATTGTTGTTCATACAACAAACACAAGTAATATGCGTCAATTAAAAATAGAACAAAGTATCACAAATCGGGATTCGCTCTCGCTTAACGCGTATTTTCAGGAGTTAAATGCGATCGACATGATCAGTGCGGAAGAAGAAGTGGAGTTGGCAAAAAGAATCAAGCAAGGCGATGAAGCCGCTTTAAATAAGTTGGTTTCGGCCAATCTGAGATTTGTAGTTTCAGTAGCAAAACAATATCAACATTTGGGTGTAAGCCTCAATGATTTGATCAACGAAGGAAATATTGGATTGGTGTCAGCCGCCAAGCGTTTCGATGAAACCAAAGGATTCAAATTCATTTCTTACGCCGTCTGGTGGATAAGACAAGCCATTCATGTGGCGATCCAGCAAAAAGGGAAAATCGTTCGTTTACCTGCGAATAAAGTGGGATTACTCATGAAAATCAAACGTATCCAGGATGCTTTTATCCAGGAAAATGAGCGTGAGCCGGATGTAGATGAAATCGCGAAATCTTTGGAGGTTGCTCCAAGTGCAGTGAAGTCGGCCCTTAGAGCACAAACCAGATCATACAGTTTGGATGAGCCAATGGGTGAACAAGATGATTCCAGAAAAATTGATGTCTTCGTTGGTGAGGATGTCAATAATGTAGACTCTAACATTGATGAGAGCTCATTGAAGAAGGATGTCAAGCGCCTATTGTCTAGGTTAGATTCAAATGAGCAATTTGTGATTACGAGATTTTTCGGAATAGGTACAGACAATAAAACACTTGGCGAAATTGCTGATGATATGGGGCTGACCAAAGAAAGAATCCGACAAATAAAAATGAAAGTGATCAAGAAATTGAGAACAAAAGCACGCCCCTACATGTTAGAACGTGCATGATGTACACACTCAAGCGACAACAGCGTTTGCCTGTTTCAATT
The DNA here is from genome assembly GCA_030433115.1 of Bacteroidia bacterium. GTDB lineage: Bacteria > Bacteroidota > Bacteroidia > Flavobacteriales_D > JAUILH01 > JAUILH01. The sequence continues at coordinate 25,923 of JAUILH010000001.1, forward strand.
GATCAATTGTGGGAGTATATGGCTTCTCCTGAAAATTTGGCCAACATCACCCCGGATTACCTCAGCTTTAAAATAAAGAGTGATCTTCCGGAAAAAATGTACCCAGGATTGATCATACAATATACGGTCCGCCCGGTCATGGGAATTCCTATGACTTGGGTGACCGAAATTTCTCATGTTAACGATCACAAATTCTTCGTAGATCAGCAGTTAAAAGGACCTTACAAAACCTGGCATCACCAACACCATTTTCGTGAGGTTGATGGTGGTGTTGAGATGATAGATGAAGTCAATTACGAATTGCCATTGGGAATTTTGGGTAGGATAGCGCACAGCCTGTTCGTCAAAAAACAACTTCAGGGGATATTCGACTATCGAGTTAAAAAAATGGAAGCCATTTTCGGCAAGATGGATTAGCTCAAATCCTTCACAACCTCCAAGGCTTCTTCAATGTGTTTGTTCCATTGCATTTGGGACTTAAACCTATGTACGAGTTTACCCGTCTTATCAAAAACAAAGGTTTCTCTACCCGGAATAAGCCCGAACAGATTATCCTTGACACCGAATAAACGTCTGACTTTTTTATCTGAATCAGCCAACAAAGTAAAGGGTAATCGATGATTCTCTTTAAATTTCAGGTGCTTTTCAACGGAATCCGAACTAATGCCAATGACGCGAGCGCCTGCCGCCTCAAAATCTTCATATGAATCCCTGAAACTACATGCTTGGGCTGTACAGCCTTTGGTTTCATCCATTGGATAAAAATAGATCACTGCTGCCTTACCAGACAAACTGCTCGAATGAAAGTCATTTCCGTTTTCATCAGGAAGCACAAAATCTGGCAGCTGGGTTAATGTTGACATGCTACGAAATTATAAATAAAACGGCCAGCAAGCATACAAGTGTTCGCTAATTTGAAACTTCAATGTGCATGGGATTATCAAAAAATTAAAAAACTCGAGCACATAATAAGTCCCAATAAGAAGACTTGCCGCAATGCATAGATTTGAATTCGCAAAAGTACAGCGTATTAGGCATTGGAACATATCAGAGCCATTTCCTGATGCTAGTTTAGAAAGAAAATGCAGAAAAAGAACAAGTTAAATGACGGTAAACGTTCTCCACAGTGCTCTATGTATAAATACTAAATGGCTCATAAAAAGAACCTCATGTTTAAAATTACCTTAGCAGATTAGCATGAAACCATTTCAGGTACTCATATTTTGTGTTGGTGTTGGTTTGGGTTTATACGCCCTTACCTTCCTGTCTGTGAAGGATGAGGACGGCGAATCTAGCTTGACTGAATTTGAGTTAGGAGAAGCTTCTTTTAAGTTGAAATACCCTACCTACCAAAAGTTCCTGAATTACCGGACGGTGGAAAAAGCAAATATTGATACTGTGGCCAGTGCTACCATGGAGGAAGAGGATATGGATTCTCTCATTGATGCCATGAAAACGGAGCCAGTAGATACCGCATTTAATAAACAAGACACCACTTTAAATGGCTTGCAAATCCCTAAACAAGGAAGCATAGGATTAACAGCTGACGGGGTGATGCCTATTGCCTTTCCAGAGAACAACAGGGCCTTGTTTGCACCACTATTCACTAAACTAGATGCCTGCAATGCGCAGAGAAAATCGATCAGAATTGTGCATTATGGCGATTCGCAGATAGAAGGAGACAGAATCACAGCCTATATCAGAGACAAATTTCAAAAGCTGTTTGGTGGAAATGGACCTGGCTTTGTACCAGTTCTGCCAAGGTATAACCAGATTTCAGTCCAAATATCACAATCACCTAATTGGACCAGACACACTGTTTTTGGTCCGGGTAAAAGGCCGCATAATGCCTATGGTGCCTTTGCCAGTTTATCCCGTTTCACCACTGAGTTGCCCGATTCGATGGTCACAGATACTTTGCCTACGCAAACTGCCTGGGTTGAGGTTGGGCGCTCGAAAAAGACAGGTTATGCCAATCTCAAGGCATTTAACATAGTTAAAGTTCATTATGGTAATTGCAAATATCCGGTAGCAATCAAGGTAACAAACAATGGAGAAGTCATTGCGAACGATAGCCTTAGAACAGATGGCGCTTATCATGCTTATCCAATAGTATTGGGTGCAACACCGGAAGCTTTAAAGATCGAATTCACAGGCATACAAAGTCCCGATTTCTATGGCATTACTTGCGATGGAAATTACGGTGTGAACATGGATAATGTAGCAATGAGAGGGTCAGGAGGAACCATCTTCACAAAAATCAATTACACAGAATTTGACGCCATGCTCGACGGACTCAATACCGAGTTTGTCATTATGCAGTATGGTGGAAACCTTATGCCATATCTGAAATCTAAGGAGCAAGCAGATAGAAATGCCAACTGGTTCAAATCACAGATTTATCGCGTGAAAAAAGCCAGACCAAGCGCTCAGATTCTTGTAATTGGGCCTTCAGATATGTCAACTTTGGTTGAGGGAGAATACCAGACCTATGAGTTGATGGAGTACTTTATAGACGTGTGGAAAGCAGCCAGTTTGGAAGCAGGGGCAGCTTACTGGGACATTTACCGAGCCATGGGAGGAGAAAACTCCATGGTTACGTGGGTAGAGAATGGATGGGCGGCCCAGGACTATACCCATTTTTCTCATGCAGGCATGAAAAGAATCTCGTCCTTACTGATGAAGGCACTGTTATTGGAATATCAACACTATAAATCAACTAATTCAAGCAACAATGAAGCAGCTGAGTAGACTTATAGTGATGATACTATGCCTGACCTTTTCGGGTCAGTTGATGGCACAGAAATTCCTGATTGATTCGTCTCTGATCAGGGAGTACCCTTTTGTGATGTGGGAAAAGAACGAGATAGAGTTTTACGATGAATCACCCGCCTTTGATCAGTTTTTTTCAAAATTGGAACGCATCTATCAAGGCCAATCAAATGAGACAGTGAACATTTTTCACATTGGTGGTTCGCACCTTCAGGCTGGTACATACGCGCACAGAATGAGGCGATACCTGACTCAAATGGAACCTCATATGAAAGGAGAAAGAGGCTTGGTTTTTCCCTATACTTTGGCAGGAACCAATAATCCCTGGAATTACAAAGTTGATTTTACCGGCGAATGGGAAGGGTTTAGAAACTCTGTTTTAAAAGATGAGGCAACCTGGGGCATGCAGGGAATTACCGCAATAACCAGGGATTCCGTTGCCACCGTGAAGCTTTCCATTCGAAAAAATAACGTTTACCGATTTGATTATGATGAATTTCGGGTCTTTCATAATACGTCCGACACGAACTATGTGGTCTTGCCAGTCGACTCCAATCAGGTCATCGACATCACAAGAAACGATTCCCTGGGGTATACCAATTTCAAGCTAAAAGAGCGCACCGAGACATTTGAGTTTAAGGTGGTGCGCATGGACAGTTTGGATAACCATCAATTTGAGATTTACGGCCTGGAGTATAAGAATGACGACCCCGGTGTGATCTACAATACAATTGGCGTCAATGGATCTAGTTTTAAATCCTACAGAAGATGTGACTTGTTTGAGTTTCACCTAAAGCAGAACCCACCAGACTTATTCATCATTTCAGTTGGAACCAATGACACCTACACCAAAGAATTTGACAGTTTAAAATATGAACAGTATTATGAAGATTTCATGAAAATGATCTTTCGAGCCAATCCGGATGCGGCAGTACTTTTAACTGTTCCAAACGACAGCTATTATCGAAAGCGATATGCCAATCCACATACCAAAACTGCTGCCAACGCCATTATTCGTTTGGCAAAAAAATATAAAATGGGGGTTTGGAATATGTATGAAATCATGGGAGGATATGGTTCCTCTCAACGCTGGTATAAAAACAAATTGATGCCAAGCGACCGTGTTCATTTTTCCGGAAAAGGTTATGATATCAAAGCGGATCTATTATTAATGGCATTTTTGGAAGCCTGGGATGCTTCTGTGGGAAGAGAACCCAGAACCTTGTTCACCAAACACATTGATCCAAGCGGCAGAATGGGGTATATCCACGAACGAGACTCTGTAATCAGAATTGAAAACCCAAATGAAGATCAAATGGCTGAATTGGGCAAGGAGTTGAAGTATCATACAGTGAGAAGTGGCCAGTCATTGGGTGTGATTGCCGACAGGTATGGGGTAAGCACGGCAGATTTAATGGAGTGGAACGACCTCAGCTCAACAATGATCCATCCAAATGATCAATTGAAGGTATATATCAATAAAGGCACCAAAGTGTATAATCCTCCGCCAAAAACAAATGTCAAGCCTAAGAATAATGACCGATCGACACCTAAAGGCAGTTATTATTATTATACCATTAAATCAGGAGATAACTTGTGGGACATTGCCAACTCCAAAGGCACTTCCGTTGAAAAAATAGAAGCCCTAAACCCACATCTGAATCCAAGAAATTTGAAGATCGGGCAGAAAATCAAAATACCCAAGTAGCTAAATGGAAGAAGAGTACGACAGATGGAGTAGAATTGAAGACTTGTTTACCCGAATTCCGGTAGATAAGTTGGCTGAGCTTTCAGATGAAGCCCTGAAGTCCGTAAAGGCTGGGTTCCATTTTGCTCAGGCACAATTCTGGATCTTCTTCTTGTTGGCATATATTGGTTTTGCTGCCTTGTCCGGAAACAAATGGGGCAAATGGCTCAACATGATATTTATTGCCATTGGAGGGTGGTTTGCCCTGGCCACACCGGCTGCTGATAAACTCATGGTGGGAGACGGTTGGATTGCCTGGCTGGTGATGGGTTTTATTTCCCTGCTCATTTTTATTCCGAAAAAATCCATGCTGCGAGATGGCATGAACAAGGTTTGGGTGAATGTGGCATGCATGAGCATAGCCATATCAACCTTTTTTGTGCCCAATATTCAAGATGATTTGGCGGTTTATTTCTGCCTGTTAGTTGCCTATATTCTATATGCCATTCGCTACGACAGAACACGAATGAGGAGCGCATACCTCATGTTAGTGAGCCTGTTTTTTTACTGGAAAGTGGGCTTCCCCTTTGTCTGGATTTTAATCTTTAGTACTGTAGTAGATTTTTTCCTGGGAAAAGCGGTTTTCAATGCCAAATCAGATCTTAAAAAGAAACTATTTATTGCGCTAAGCATGGTGACAAACCTGTCCATGCTAGCATACTTTAAGTATTTCAAATTCTTTGCGCATGAATGGAACAACCTAGTCGCGGACAGAGGTTTTCCGGACTGGCTGCATATCATGAATCCCCAGGAAAACGCGATTGGAATCTGGTTGAACAATGGATTTGACGCCAATATTTTCCTGGAATCTTTGCCCATGGTAGTCGGAATTTCTTACTACACTTTCCAAACCATGAGTTACACCATCGACATCTACCGAGGACATATTAAGCCATTGAACAACATTGTAGACTTTGGGTTTTTCGTGAGTTTTTTCCCGCAACTCGTGGCCGGACCAATCGTACGTGCATCTGAATTCGTGCCACAGATACATAAAGAATTTTCTCTGAGTAAAAAGGAATTCGGGTGGGCTTTGTACATGATTTTAAAGGGCTTGGTAAAGAAGATGGTTTTTGCCGATTTCATAGCCGTCTACTTCCTTGATTACGTCTTCGCAGATCCGCTACAATTCTCCGGAATGGCAAACCTGATCGCAATTTTTGGCTATTCGCTACAGATTTACGGCGACTTTGCTGGTTACACGGACATGGCAATTGGAGTTGCGAAACTCTTCGGCTTTCAACTACCAAAAAACTTCAACTCCCCTTACAAATCCATTCATTGTGGTGAGTTCTGGAAACGCTGGCACATCACATTATCCAGTTGGTTAAAGGATTACCTGTATATTCCACTTGGAGGAAACAGAGGAGGGACTAAAGGTAGTTACATTGTTGCAGGACTCATTATTGCAGGCGTGCTTTATGCCGTCGATAGCTGGCCAACAACAGTAATTGTCATTGGAATTATTGCGGCGCTTGGTGTGTTGTGTTGGTATTCAAGCAATTTTTTCAACCACATTAACCGTAATATCAATGTAACCCTAACTATGTTGCTTGGTGGGCTTTGGCATGGAGCCAGCTGGCAATTTGTAATTTGGGGCGGCCTCAATGGATTAGGCGTTCTTTCTACCAAGTATTGGCTCAAATTTCACTACTTTCAAAAGGCAATAGTGGCTGTAATCATTGCGGCCGTGATGTTTGGTGTTAAAGAGATCACAGGTAACGACATCTGGATTTTAGCGGTTTATTGGGCTTTGGTGGTTGGCATAGTTTCATTTGTGTCAGCTTTGGTTAAAAGACTCTTCAAAATTGAAGGTCATGCAGACGGGAGGTATCTCATCGTGATTTGGCTGAAGTTGCTAGGAGGAATGCTAATTATTGGTGGCGTTTTGGGCGCAATCACTTGGCTTCAAATAACTGGTTGGCTGATTCTGGGTGGATCAGCTTTGATTGGAATTATCAAATTGAGACCAACCATGTCAACAGTTTATTACTATGGCAATGCCATTTGGGGCACATTACATACCCTGTTCTTCATCACATTCACAAGGGTTTACTTCCGTGGAGAGTCCATGGAGAAGATTGAGCAGTTTTATCATCAGGTACTTACAAATTTCAAATTTTATTTTGGTGAGGCATGGATTTATGCTCAGGGAATTGAAGCTAAAAACACACTCGATTACGGACAAAATGTTTTCTACGTAATTGCGCTTGGATATCTGGTTCACTGGATGCCCACTGCTATCAAGAAACGCATTGAGTCTGGTTTTGTAGGTTCGCACATAGCCGTTCAGATGGTGGCAGCCGTAGTAATTGCCGTAGTGTGTTATCAGGCGTATTCTTCAGATTCTGCTGCCTTCATCTACTATCAGTTCTAATACTCCTGTATTTTGTACATTTGATCGTATGAGAATCATGGTTTTCATAGTGTTTACTAGTGTTATGCAGCTTCAGGTGCATTCTCAAACGTTTATGACATTGTTTGGAGATCCTTTGGACAGAACCATTGCGAATGGCATGTATCAGCACTACGACTCAAGTGTGTATGTGAGTGCCAACGCATTAGATCCTCAAAATCATAACGCCATTCTCCTTACTAAGTTTGATCAATTGGGCAATGAATTGTGGTCTAACAAACTGCCCTCAACCGAATCAGAGGTGTGTAATGACATGGCATACCTCAATGGGTATCTCTACTTTTTTGGTGAAAAAGACACTGCCAATATGAAAACGGCTTTCATAAAAAAAACGGACTTATTGGGTAATGAGGTTTGGAGCAAACGGATGGTCAATGGAACCCGGAGTTCTGGCTTTCGTGGAGGCTCCTCCTGGGGCAGTAACGGTGTGGTGGCCATCGGCTTTATCAATGATACGGTTAACAATAACAACAATTCATATGCGGTAAATCTGGATGAACAAGGGAATGTGATTTGGGAGCATGAGTTGGCCATTTCAAACAACAATAATGGACAGGAATTGGAGGTTGAGGGAAGCAATGTGTACCTGGTTTGCGACAGACAAAAACCTAATTTTGCTTACAGTATGGTGATCCAATCACTTGACAATTCAGGTGCAGTGAATTGGACCGACACAGTGATAACCCCCTATAATTCTGGAAGTCAGAACGCCTTCTACAATAACGGAGAGTTGTTCGTGGTGGGAGAGTCATCTACTGCAAGCTCTATACAGTTTGATCCAATATTGATTAAGTACAATGCTTTATCCGGCCAAAGACTCAGTTTGAATTATTTGAATCTCACACCCAATTCTGAAGCGGCTTTTGATGCAATTCCGCTTGATGACACCCGTTTGATTACCTGTGGGTATGGGTACAATGTATTGACTGGGGGCTCTGATATGATGTTGATTGTAGCGGATACCAGTGGAGCTGTTTTACAAACCAGATTCTATGGAAACAATGAATTTGATTTGGCAACTGATGCCATGGGTAGCTTCCGGGGCGGTAGTTTTTTCTGCGGAGAGATCAGGCAAGGAGGTCGAAAGTATGGTGCGCTGCTATACTTTGATGAATTTGGCTTCAATTCTATTCCGGAAATGGTGTTAAATGAAGTCTATGTAGAAAGTATTTCTGACGGCACAATTCAATTTAATACAACATTCGATGGCCGATATGAGCTATACAAGCTAAATGGCAGTTTAGTGGCGCAGGGGCAGGTTGAAAATGACCATATAGAGCTTCAGAGAAAAGACTTGCCCAGACAGATTTATGTGCTTAAATTACTTGGAGCTTCTCGCAGAGCCATCAGCCAAAAAATAATACTGGATTAATTGACTCACAAGTGGTCATACGCTGTGTTTGGGCTGTTGTTTGGCTACTTTTTGTTTGTTTTAGCAAGCGAAACCCAGGATTCGGGCAATTTTTGGGACTTTAAGATTTACTATTCCGCAGCTTCAGAAGAGATTGAGAATCCTTATGATGCTCGTGTGCTCCAATCGGAACATCATGATGACAGTAAGTTACTATCCTACAAATATTTACCCCTCACCAGATATCTATTTAAAGTCTTTAGAGTGTTTGAGTATGAAACAGCATTAAACATCTACATTGGTCTTATGATATTGGTTCTGATCGCCTTTGTTTACTTGATGAATCAACAACTTTCAAGGGGAGATCCATTGTTGATGTTGGTATTGCTCTTGGCCTTCAATTCATGCTTTTATCTTGCTTTCAGAAGTGGTAATATAATGCCACTTTTAAGTCTATTGATTCTCTTTGCCCTTCATGCTTTACTCAAAGATAAATTGCTACAATTTGTCATACTTGTTGTAATCACTGCTTGTTTCAAGGTTTTTCCCATTCTGCTATTGGGTCTTCTTTGGTTTAAGCAGGCTCATAGTTCATCCAAATTAATGATAGGAGGTTTACTGTTGTTTTTGAGTTTCGTTGGATTGAATATGATATTTTGGCAGGACTTCATGCTCTTTTTGGAAGCCGTTCAAGAAACAACCTCAGAATTTGGCATCATTAACCCAAATGCCTGGTCTTTTAGCAGCGAATTGAGCCACTTTATTGTGTCACATAAACTGGGGTTAAAAGATGCTGAATGGGTAGCTTACATCTTGTATTTTTCAATTGTTATTCCCGTTATCTGGAAAACCATCCAGCTAATAAGGGCACGCATGTTGGTCCCACTGGATTGGAATGTATTGTCAATTTGCCTCATTGGTCTAGCCATTATATTGCCAAGATTCAAAGATTACGACTACATCTTACTAATCCCTGCAGCATATGTCATCATCAAACAACTCAATTTGAGGCAAGTATTGGTGCTGATTTCAGCATGGTTTTTATGCTCCGGAATTATAGTGGACATACCTATTGTGGGGTATCTGTTAGAGCTGTCGCACAGTTATCAATCCTGGTTGATGGCTTGTATACTTTGGTACTTCAGTCTAAAAATGGCACCTAAGTCGTCGCCTTAAGTTTGGCCAGATTGTCGTTGAGGCAGATTTTGAACCACTCAGTATAATTTTCAGGTCTCAGTTTTATGTCTTGTTCGAGAGACTCAAGGCTCATGTATTTATATGAATTCACCTCTTCTGGGTTGATGACAGGCAAGTCATCACTAACACCCACAAGCACATGATCCAGCTCATGTTCACTTAAGTTGTGATCAAGTTCCGCCCTGTAAATAAAGGAAAACACAGGTTTCATGTTGCAAGACATTCCCATTTCCTCCTGAAGTCTTCGGTTTGCCGCTTGCTCAACGCTCTCTCCCTGACGCGGATGGCTGCAACAAGTATTGGTCCACAACCCTCCTGAATGATACTTGTCAAGCGCCCTCTGATGGATCAACAGCTCTCCTTTTGAATTAAAAATGAAAATAGAAAATGCTCTGTGAAGCGTCCCTTTTTCATGGGCTTCCATCTTTTCCATGACCCCTAACTCCCGGTCATGCTCATCTACAAGAATAACAAATTCATCCTTCATTTTAGAGCATATTAAAACTATGCTTAACATAGCTACTTAAGAACAGTGTATACTTCTTCTTATTGGGAATTCGGACCCGTCTGCTTAGAATATCCTGCGAGCTCAAATGTGTGATTTTTTTGAAGAGACGATAGTAATAAACGTAGGCCACATACACACCAAATCTTGAGGACTTGGGAAGTTGAATGATGCCTTTATACCCCTCGGCAAAATCCTTTTCAATGTCTTTTTCAATTTCTGCTTTAATGGTATCATTGAACTCAGTCATATCTACTCCGGGGAAATATGTCCTCCCCAGTGAATGATAGTCATCTTTCAAATCTCTTAAAAAATTGATTTTCTGAAAGGCAGATCCAAGACTCATGGCTTGTTCCTTCGTCTTTTGGTAAAGGGCATCATCGCCGTAACAGAATACGCGAAGGCACATCAAACCAACAACTTCAGCAGATCCTAAAATGTATGTTTTGTAGGCCTCCTGAGAATAGTCAACAGGGTTGAGGTCCATTCTCATGCTATTTAAGAAGGTTTGAATCAACTCATGGTCGATTTTAAACTCATTCACAGTGTGCTGGAAGGCATTGAGAATGGGATTGGTGCTAATGCCACGCTCTAGGGCTTTAAAGGTATCTTCTTCAAATTCGTTCAATAGCGCCTCTTTGTCGTGTTCGTGAAAAGTGTCCACGATTTCATCTGCGAAACGAACATATCCGTAGATGGAATAAACATGTTTGCGCAAGGCCTTGTCCAAAAATCTGATGCCAAGAGAAAAAGACGTGCTGTAGGTCTTAGTGGTCTTTCTGCTTGTCTCAAAAGAAACGTTATCGAATAATGCTTTCATAGTGATCGGTTTTGAATCAATGAGGCCACTACTGACCCGGAAATAATAGAAGGAGGCACTCCTGGTCCTGGTGTTGTTAGCTGACCTGCATAATACAGATTTTTCAGGGTTTTACTTTTCATTTTAGGTTTGAAAAAGGCGGTTTGTTTTAAAGTGTTTGCCAAACCATAAGCATTCCCTTTGTATGAGTTGTAGTCGTCTTTAAAGTCTTTAATGCAATAGGACCTTTTAACTACGATTGACGATTTGATGTCCGTTTTGAGCCAAAGTGTTAAACGATCCAGTAAAATGTTGAGATATTGGTCTCTTGTTTCTTCCGTGTCATCTATACCTGGCGCAATTGGCATCAGAATAAAGATATTTTCATGGTTTTCCGGCGCTACTGAAGCATCTGTTTTGCTTGGGGCGCAGACATAAAAAAGTGGTTCTTTGGGCCATGTTTTGGTATCATAAATTTCCGTAGCGTGTTTCGCAAAGTCTTTGTCAAAGAATAAATTGTGGTGTTCTAGATGTGGCACTTTTTTGTTCAACCCAACATAAAAGATAAGGGCAGACGGGGCCATGGTTCTGGTCTCCCAGTAACTAGATTTATATGATCTGTCTTTCTCAGACAGCAGCTTGCTCTCAATGTGTTCATAATCACAAGCTCCTATGACATCATCGAACTGAAGGTGTTCGCCATTAACTTCCAGCGTTCGGACATTCCCATTCTCAGTATGTAAATAATCTACGTTTGCATTAGTGATGATCTTGACGTTTTGTTGAAGAGCGATTGTCTCGAAAGCCTTGATTACCTGATGCATTCCTCCCATAGGATACCAGGTTCCAAGTTTCATGTCGGCATAGTTCATCAGACTGTACAAGGCGGGTGTGTTTTCTGGCTTGGCTCCCAAAAAGAGGATAGGAAACTCTAATAAACTGAGCAATTTAGGATGAGAAAAGTACTTTTGAGCGTATTTGGTGAATGACTTAAGTAAGTGCATTTTAAACATGCCAGCAATCACCCGTCTGTCAAAGAATTCAGAAATCTTAAGAGATGGACGGTGAACCAGATCATTGACACCTACGTCATATTTATAAGCAGCATCTTCTAAAAAGGCGTCCAGTTTTTGGGCTGAGCCCTTTTCAATTGACTCGAACAATGCCCTTAGTTTTTCATAATTAGCGGGAATATCTATAGGACCATCTTCAAAATAGACTCTGTAAGAGGGGTCCAGTCTTTTTAATTCATAGAAGTCTGAACAGGTGTGCCCAAAATCAGCATAGAATTTCTCAAAAACCTCTGGCATCCAGTACCAGCTAGGTCCCATATCAAAAGTAAAGCCATCCTTCTCCCAGGTACGCGCTCTGCCGCCAATCTGACTGTTTTTTTCAAAAACGGTCACTTCATACCCCCCTTTAGCAAGGTATGAGGCCGCAGACAAACCTGCGAAACCTGATCCGATAACGGCAATTTTTTTAGGCATTAAGCGCTTCTATTTGTGACATTAATATTTTTCTGGCAGAAAAAATTCTGCTTTTAACTGTTCCAATAGGAATACCAAGTTCATCTGATATTTCTTTGTATTTGTAGCCTTCCACATATCTGGTGAATGCTTCTCTTAGAGATGGCTCCAAATTGTCAAGAAGATTTTGAATGTCTTGATGAGCTAAATCGGAAATTACGGATGTTTGAGCAGATTCTTGTTGATTTAGTAAATAATTTTCATCTGAATCGTCAAGAATTATTCTCGTTTTGCTTTTTCTTCTGTAGTTGTTAATAAAGATGTTCTTCATAATGGTATACAGCCAAGCTTTTAGATTGGTTTCAGATGTATATTTCTCACGATATTTTATTGCTCTGAACATGGTTTCTTGTAACAAGTCCTTAGCATCTTCCTGATTATTTGTGAGAGAAACTGCAAAACCTTTTAGCCTGTCGCTAAAGGTGTTAATATGATAATTGAACTCTATTGCGGTCATTTTGTTTAGGCTTTGATCTTAAACGTTAAACAAATCTAAAGCAAAATGTTTAACGAAACAAATAAAATGTTAAACAAAAATGAATTTCGCACACAAATTAACTTGTAAACAATTGATAAACAGTTATTTGATTTTTTGTAAATCGTTGATGTGATCGATCAAAATAAGCCCTTTATTAGTGGTTTTGATCTTTTCGACTGCTTGATGCCCGGAAAAATAATGTTTGATCTTGGGGAAATCTTTACCAAGGGTCTCAACAAACCTATTGATTGTATCAGAGTCAATTGGGTTAACGAAAGCGCTGAGGGTCATATCGGGCTCCAGCGTTTCAAGGATGGATTTGAGGTCTTCATAAGGAACGTCAGCGCCAAGATAAAATGTTTTGAAATCGTTCTTTTTAAGAATGTAGTTTGAAAGTAGCAGTCCTATTTCATGGCGTTCATTCTCACTTAGGAACAGTACAGCTTCTTTTCCTCTTTCAGCAGGCCCCAATTTCTCAGTTTCCACAATTAGCACATTTCTAATAATGTTGCTAATGAAGTGTTCTTGAGCTGGACTGATGGTCCCGATTTGCCAGAGAATACCGATTTTATCTAAAAACGGATATAAAATATTGGTAAATGTATCAACCAGCCCAATATCAGCAATGCTAGTGTATACCACATCTCTGAAGTTGTGCTCGTCAAGCTCAATCATTAAAACAATTAAATGATTTATCCGGATAGAGTGTTCACTGTTGCTGGATGTTCTCGTTTGAAGCACTTTTTTGCCAATGGCTTCTTTGGACAATTCAGCAATCTTTGAAATCTTGATTCCTTCAGAATTGAGACAACTGATATTCAGAATAGTCTTGAGGTCCTCATCGGTATACAACCTAATATTAGTAGCGGTCCTTTCCGGTTTCAACAGAGCATAGCGCTGTTCCCATATCCTAATGGTATGCGCTTTAATGCCAGAAAGCTGTTCAAGGTCTTTTATGCTATAATAACTCATTGTACCAGAGAACAAACAAACGGTAATCTGAAATGTTCAGACCGAGACGAAATTATCTAACAATCAGTTTTTGTACAATAGTCTCCCCGTTAAATTGAAGTCTCACTTGATAGACACCAGATGAAAGGTTAAGGTCATCAATATCAATGCGGTTACCACTGTATGAAACCTGCTTGACCAATCTGCCTTTGGCATCCATAATGCTCACTTGCCCGCTTTCTGTATGTGAGGTTAAAATACTGAAGTTTCCGCCATTACTTGGATTCGGGAAAATGACAACATCTGCGTCCGAGTTTTTATCAAAATGAACACTTACGTCTCCTTCGAAATTAGTCGTTCCGTCAAAGTCAGTCTGATATAACTTGTAGTAATTCCAACCAATGGCTGGCTGCTCGTCAACGTGTAAATATTCCTTGGTACTCACAGAATTCCCAGCAGCATTTACAGCTTTTAGGAATTCATAATTCACCCCATCTACACTTTTTTCAAGAGTGAAGTAGTCGCTATTAACTTCACTTGCAGTCACCCATTTGAGATCTACATGGTGGCCATTTTTTTCTGCGGTAAACGACAACAATTCTACTGGTAGCGGATTAACCGGAAAGTCAACGGTACTGGCTAAAGTGAAAGGACTGAAACTTGTCACAGCGGCAGAGGTTGTAATGTCACCAGTAGTTGGTGTTCCTGTAGTACCTCCATTTCCATGGTCTCTCCAAACACTGCCATCCCATCTGGCTACTACTAAAGTCGTTGGATCTGTTACGCCACTGCATGCCCCTGTGTGTGGCTTAAATCCTAAGGTCACACTCACATTGTTTGTTGAAGCAATTCGATCTAAGGTCCAGTATTCACAGTCTGATACGTGGTGAATAGTCGGGTCTAACTGAGTGTCGTCATAGAAAGGTGCAGGATCTGTATTAAAGTATTGCGCTCTGAACCTTGCTGAACCAGCAGATGGTGCAGACATAGAAACGGGTTGATACACATCTGCATTTCCAACTGGGAAGGCAAAGGCATCATTTCCAATTTTTTCTATCGGACCATCAATATGCGCCGCGTCCGATACGGATGACACAAATGCATTGTCGTTCATTGTCATTAGGTTTGCTGTGGAGGTATTGACAACACCTTGATCCAAATCAAGTTCCAGTGTTACATTAACGGGCATGTTTAAGGTCAGTTTACCCGCTGCCTTATTGGTGTGGAAATCTCTAAACCTTGGTGTGGTTGACGCCCCCAGATCATTGATAGACTGAGCGCCAGTACCATCAAATGTAGCTCTGCCATTTCCGGCTGCACCAAAATAAATTTGATTGCTTGTGTAGTCTATATTAATGTTTCCAGCGTAAGTACTTATGGAATTGTAACAAGGGTAGATTAGACCAGTGGAAGATTGGATGAATGAAATATCCGCATTCACATCATTTCCAATACCATTAGCTGGCATGAAGTATCCAGTACCACTATTCTCTATAACAGTTGCGCCATTAAATGTGTTTCCTCCAGCGGAGGCGTCATTAGTTGCGTCTGTCTTTTCAAGATGAGCAGTGCCGTTATACGTAGTACCTCTTGTGTAATGTCTTGGTCCACGGAAATCAACATCCCCATTCCACTCAGAGTTGTAGTTCTGGAAGATAGTTCCGGTATTCGTCACGGTAATGTTTTGAGCCGTGGCACTCAACTGAGTAAAATTTCTAAACTGTAATTGTCCTGATGAAAAACCAGCGGCACCTACAGTTACTGTTTGACCAGCGGCAAGGGTTCCCGAACCATTTCCACCTCCAAAGAACACACCGTCACAACCTGCGTTGAAAGCCTCAACAATGATGTTGCCGTTGTAAGCATTATTACTATTCGCGGAGTGGTTACAGTATACTTGCGAATTATTGCTGGTACTTGAATTGTGAATATCCAGCAATCCATTAAAAGTCATATCTCCATTGCCACCCAGGTAAGTTTGTGAATTCGTTGCCGTGGCGTTATTGGTTAGGTCAAATTCATTTGCCACTACAACAGACGAGTTCGTTCCATTGGCAACATAGACAATTGAATTATTATTTGTTCCACTGTTAGTCACTGTAACAGTGCCTTGCGCATCAATGTCGCCGTTACTACCCAGATAAAAACGGTTATTAGTGCCAGTAGCCGAATTAACCACTGTTAAGTCTGATTGAAAGGTTACCACACTGCCATCATTTACTGCTACTTGAGAGTTGGCATTTCCATTTGTGCCGGCATTGGTCATGTCAACCGTTCCAGTGAAAGTGGCATCACCAGTATTGCCTAAGATGATATTTGAATTGGCACCATTACTGGCGTTATTGGTCACTGTATTTCCAGTAACGCTCACTGTAGAAGCAGCGGCGTTACTAATATAGATCGTGTTGGCAGAGCCATTATTATTTATAGTGAAATTCCCGGCTATTGTATTTCCAGCACTGTTTTGAGCCAGATACATGTTATGAGAACCTGTATTGTTCATGAGCAGATCGCCTTGAAATACATCCGGGTTGCCATTCCCCATCATAAAGTACCTTGACCCGCTGTTTCTTAATTCGGCATCTCCCACAAACAAATTCCCACCTACAGATTGGTCATCACCAATACCACCTGATTTTTCAAGGTATGCAGTTCCATTATAAGTGGTTCCTCTGGTCAACATTCTAGGTGCAATAAATGTAAAATCACCACCCCAGTCAGAATCATAGTTGTAGCCTCTGGCAGTTCCAGTACATGTCAAGTTGTGGGCTGTTGGACCTACTTGTGTGAAATTTCTGAACATCAAATCTCCGGAAATAAACCCTCCTGCACCGATAGTTATGGTTTTAGTGGCAGCTAAAGTCCCGTTGCCCGTATTGGCTCCAAACCTAATGCCGTCGCATGCAGCGTTGGTGCTCTGCACGGTAATATTCTCATTAAATATACCAGTTGATGTAGCGTTATAATCAACGAACATTTCTGAGTTGGTGGCCCCACTATTATTAATCAAATCTAATGTCCCATCGAAGGTCACGTCCCCTGAATTTCCAATCCAGAATCTTTGGGTTGTGGCACCAGTACCGTTGTTCGTAATCGTTGTATTTCCAGTAACAGTTAAAGAAGAAGTGGCTGCATTTGCTAAGTAGCTGTTTGAACTGGCGCCGGAATTATTGCTTGAGAAATCCAAATTACCACCAATGGTTCCGGCTCCTGAATTTGCTACCGCGATTGTGGAATTCGCTGAAGATGTATTAGTGATGGTAACATCTCCCGTGATGGCAATGGAAGAGTTTGCTGAGTTGCCTATGTAACCGGCAAGTGCACTTCCTTGATGAGCATACGTTAAGTTTCCAGCGACGGTGTTGCCCAATGTGTTATGAGCCAGGTAAAAGTTTCCTGATCCGCTATTGGTGATATCCACATTGGCTTGAAATACATCCGGGCTACTGTTGCCAAAAAGAAAGTTGTTGGATCCTGTGGTCACGAGCGTTGAATTACCTACAAAAAGGTTTCCCCCTTCCGAATGATCATTTCCAGAGCTCGTTTTTTCCAAATAGCTTGTGCCATTGTAGGTTGTTCCTCTAGTAGTATGTCTGGGAGCAATAAAGGTAAAATCACCTCCCCAGTTAGAATCAAAATTAAGCGCGAATCCAGTTCCCGTTAGCGTCAAGCTTTGGGCAGTCGGCCCTACCTGCGTGAAGTTTCTAAAGCTCAAGTAGCCAGCTATAAATCCACCGCCACCGACGGTAACGGTTTTACCTGCTGCCAGGGTACCAGATCCAGTATTATTTCCAAAGTATATACCATCGCCATTGGCGTTGGTGCTTTCAACAACAATATTCTCATTGTACAATCCCGTACTATTTGCTGTGTGATTGCAGAAAATACGACAATTGGTGATCCCGGAATTCTGGGACAGATTCAAAACACCATTGAAAGTCACGTCTCCATTATTACCAACGTAAATATCACTTGTAGTAGTTCCCGTAGAGTTGTTTGAGATGGTGGTTGTTCCAGCTACTGTAAGTGTAGATGTTGTTCCGCTAGCCAAATAAACATTGCATGACGCCGAAGACGGAGAATTTGTAACGGTGAGGTCACCACCTACTACAAAACTTCCTGTATTTCCAAGATAAATGGTGTTGTTTGAGGCACTCGTGTTAGTTACGGTTGCGTTGCCCGTTATATTCAGACCACTGTTGTTTCCCGCGATCACAATGGCGGTTGCATTTCCACTTTGGGTAGCTATGAAATCTCCAGCCACAGTGGACATACTGTTATTGTTCGACAGCCTCATTTGAGAACTGCCTGATGTGATCACAGTTAAATCTGCACCAAAAACATCAAGAGCACCATTGCCCATACCAAAGATGCCTGACCCAGTATTTGTGAGAACCGTTGTTGAAGCAAACGTATTGTTCCCCGGAGAGTAATCGTCGCTGGCCCCCGTTTTGTCTAGGTCTGCGGTTCCCTGGTAGGTCGTGTTTTCTGTGTAAAATCTTGGCCCTTGAAAGTCTACATTTCCACCCCAGTCTGAGTTGGTGATATAGATTCTTGAAGTTCCTGTTGTTATCAATGCCTGTGCTGTAGGACCTGTTTGAGTGAAGTTTGAGAGTCTCAATATGGTGGCGTCATATCCGGCACCACCAATGGTGATTGTTCGGGTTGCGGCCAAAACACCAGTACCACCTGATTCTCCAAATCGAATACCGTCACAGGTCGCACCATTTGGAGCAGTAACAACAATATTTCCATTGAAAGCTGCACTTGCGGTGGCAGCTCTGTGGAAGTGCATATCTGAGTTGGTGGCAGTTGAGTTGTTAGTAGCGGTTACATCTCCTCCGAAAGTCATATCTCCAGAAGATCCACAGTAAATTCTTTGAGTAGTTGCTCCAGTACCACTATTGGTAACAGCTGTGGTGCCCGTAATGGCAACACTTGAATTGGCGCCATTAGCTATGTAATTGTTGGATGAAGCACCGGTTGAACTATTGGTATAGGAAAAATCTCCCCCGATTGTGATGCCTCCCTGGTTCGCAATGTAATTATTGTTGTTTGCCGTAGAGGTAATGTTCACAGTAAGGTTTCCGCCAATTGCCAGAGTGGCTCCGGTATTATTGGAGAGGTTTACTGAAGTAGAGGCACCTGCGCCATTGGCCACAACATTTCCTGTAACGGAGTGCCCGGCACCAGTTTGTGCAATCCCGATAGTTGAGCTACCAGTATTCTCAAGATTTAAATCTGCCTGGAATATATCAGCGGTTCCATTGCCGTGGAGAAAGCCTCCGGATCCGGAATTGGTCAAAATAGTATTTCCAGTAAACGTATTGCCTCCGGGAGAGGTATCTCCTGACGCTCCAGTTTTTTCAAGATCAACAGTGCCTGCATATGTGGAGTTTCCAGTGTAAAGTCGTGGAGCGTCAAAATTGACATTCCCTCCCCAGTTGTTGTTCGTCATATAAAGGCGGGCAGTTCCGGAAAGACTCAAAGCCTGAGCAGTAGCACCGGTTTGAATAAGGTTTGAAAACCTCAAAATAACAGCATTGTACCCAGCACCACCAATGGTCACCGTTTTTGTAGCAGCAAGTGTGCCAACGCCTCCGCCTTCTCCAAATCTGATGCCATCACATGTTGCTCCGTTCGGTGCAGCAACGATTATGTTTTCATTGTAGGCGACTGTACTCGTTCCTGCTTGGTTGACCCACATTTCGGAATTGGTGGCTGTAGAATTGTTGGTCACAATCAAATCACCATTAAATATAACGTCTCCTGCGTTGGCAACATAAGCGCGTTGGGTAGTGGTGGCTGCCCCATTGTTTGTAATCGTAGAAGTACCCGTTACGGTCGCACTTGAATTCGCGCCATTTGCCAAATAAATGTGAGACGCCGTGCCAGTACTTGAGTTTGTGAAGGTGAGATCTCCACCAATAGTAAGGTCCCCCTGGTTTGCCAGAACAATTGAAGAGTTGGCCGCAGCTGAAGCATTGTCAAGCACCACATTTCCAGTGACGTCAATGGTTGATGTATTGGCGTTGGCAATATTAATAGAAACACCGGATCCTGAGTTCGTTCCGGAGAGGTTTCCGCCAACGGTATGTCCGGCAGCAGAAGCGGCAATATTGATTGTGCTGGTTCCACTATTTAATACTGTCAAATCTGCTTGAAAATCGTCTGCATTTCCATTTCCCATTGAAAATCCTGCAGATCCAGTATTTCTGAGTGTGGCATTGCCAACAAATGTATTTCCTCCAGGTGAATTGTCACCGTTGGCGCCTGTTTTTTCAAGATCGGCTGTTCCGCTAAATGTGTTAGAGTTTAGATAAATTCTGGGTGCATCAAAATCGACATTTCCACCCCAGGTTGAACTTTGCATATTAATTCTGGCCGTTCCCGTCAAAGAAAAACTTTGGGCGGTTGCGCCCACCTGGGTGAAATTTTGAAGAAGCAAGTCTCCTGAATTATAACCCGTTGTTGTGAATGTGTTTCCAGCTGCCAGAGTAGCTGTGCCAGCAGCTGTACCGAATCGTACGCCCAGACTATTGTTTGAATTCACGATCAAATTGGCGTTGAACTGTGTGCCCACTGCTCCATATGCTAAACGAATGTAACTGGTTCCAGTATTGTTAATTGTTGTCACGCCATTGAAAATATCAGGGTTGGTATTCCCCATCCTGATTTCACCTGCTCCGGTATTATTGATATTACAAATCCCGGCAAAAGTGTTGTTTCCAGATCCTGTACTGGTGGTGCCACCGGTTTGCGTACCGGTAAAAGTACCATTGTAGGTACTCCCGTCCATTTCCATTCTGCCAACAGTTAAAACGACATTCGCTCCGAAGACAGTCCCGTTTCCAGTGTAGATTCCGGAGGTCGTGATAGACACATTTGAAGTGCCAGGCGTATCGTTAATGGTTCCACCAGATAAGGTTGAATTATTGGTTCCGTTAGACACAAAAGACTGACCATTTAAGTCAATGATTCCAGTGTAGGCTGTGGTAATGGTGATGCCATCAAAACTGGCGCCTGGTGCATCTACCGTACAATTGGCTACACTTGTGCCGTTAAACACAACATCATCTCCAGGAAGCGGTACCGCACCGCCACTCCAATTTCCAGGAGTATTCCATAAACCATCTGTAGATCCGTTGGTCCAGGTAACAGTAGCGGCCTGAACAGAGGTCCATAAAAAAGTGATAATCAGGAGCAAGTAAATTTTCATAGTGAGCATTTTTATAAAACTACGCAGCAAAACAAATATAATAACACTAATTAACATAGTTTTGCAATTATCAACAAATGAGGGATTTATTCGTTGAAAACCTCAAATTCAGTGATGGATGACCAACAATCTTGCAAATAGCGTTAAGAATTTGCCTAATTCACCCGGCGTGTACAGGTTTTTTAACAAGCAAGGTGAGTTGATTTACGTTGGAAAGGCGAAAAATCTGAAGAACCGGGTCAGCTCCTATTTTTCAAAGCAAAAATACGAGAGTGCGAAAACCAAAATGTTGGTGAGTAAAATTGACCGACTGGAGTTTGTTGTGGTTGAGACGGAGCAAGATGCATTGTTCTTAGAAAACAACATGATTAAGGAGCACAAACCCAAATATAATGTGCAACTTAAAGATGACAAGACCTATCCCTGGATATGCATTAAAAATGAGGAATTTCCGAGGGTCTTTTCAACAAGGAAAAAGATCAAGGACGGATCTAAATATTTTGGACCCTATTCCTCAGTTAGAACGGTAAAAACATTGCTAGAATTAATCAAACAAGTATATCCGATTAGAACTTGTAACTTGAAATTATCGGAAGAAAACACTAATGCCAACAAGTTCAAGGTTTGTCTGGAGTACCATATTGGCAACTGCAAGGGACCATGTGTTGATTATACTCAAAAGGCAGAATACGACCAGTTCATTGACGAAATTGCCTTCATTCTTCAAGGGAAAATCGGCTCAGTGATCAAAAGGCTCAAATCAATGATGGGTCAAGCCGTTGAGAATTTGGAATTTGAGAAAGCTCAAATCTTCAAATCGAAACTTGAGAGGTTGGAAAATTATCAATCTAAATCTACTGTAGTAAGTCCGGTTATCTCCAACCTGGATGTGGTGAGTCTTGTGACAGATATCAATCATGCTTTTGTCAATTACTTTCATGTGGTGGACGGAGGTATTGTGAATAGTCACACGCTCAAAATCAAGAAAAAGTTAGAGGAAAGTGACAGTGAACTCTTGGAAATTGGTATTGCTGAACTTAGGTCTCGATTCAAGTCGAACGCACGAGAAATATTGGTGCCTTTTTTACCTGAATTTGGAGAAGGAGATGTCAAGTACACTGTTCCGCAAAGGGGGGATAAAAAACATCTTCTGGATTTGTCTTTAAGAAATGCCAAGTATTTCATGCTGGATCAGCACAAGAAACAGCAATTAGTGGACCCTAATAAGGCGACTAATCGAGTACTCGAAACGATCAAGAAGGACTTTAGACTTCCCGATTTACCTGTGCACATTGAGTGTTTTGATAATTCTAATTTCCAGGGAACCAATGCCGTTGCAGCGTGTGTGGTATTTAAAAATGCCAAACCATCGAAAAAGGACTACAGACATTTTAATATCAAAACCGTGGTCGGACCAGATGATTTCGCCAGTATGGAGGAAGTGGTGTATCGCAGATATAAACGCTTGTTGGATGAAGATCAGGATTTGCCACAACTCATAGTCATTGATGGTGGAAAAGGTCAATTAAGTGCTGCCTGTAAGAGTCTTCATAAGCTCGATTTATTTGGGAAGATAGCGATCGTTGGCATTGCTAAAAAATTGGAGGAAATTTACTTTCCGGGTGACAGCATTCCTGTGTACATAGACAAGCGTTCGGAGTCGCTTAAAGTGATCCAACAATTAAGAAATGAGGCCCACCGTTTTGGAATTACCCATCATAGAAATAAGAGAAGCAAAGGAGCCATTCAATCAGAACTGACAAGTATTCCAGGCATTGGAGAAAAGACAATGGAGAAGCTTATCAAACATTTTGGTTCAGTAAAACGACTGAAGAGTGCCGCTTCCGAAGATATTGAGAAGCTCGTTGGCAAGTCTAAAACGCAATTACTGCAAAGCCATTTTTCAAAAGCATCCGCTTAAGTGAGTTGAGAGGTCAAGATGCGCATTTCGATTGCCGGAGAAATTCTTTCGTACAAAATATTGTGCACCGCACTCACAATCGGAATGTCGACATTGAACTTTTTATTCATCTCAATGATACTTCTCGTGGCATAGTAGCCTTCAGCTACCATGTCCATTTCCAATTGAGCGGTCTTTACCGAATACCCTTTGCCGATCATGAAACCAAAAGTGCGGTTCCTTGAAAACTTGGAATATGCTGTTACAAGCAGGTCACCCAAATAGGCAGAAGTGAGCACATCTCTATGAATTGGATTTACCTGATCGATAAAACGCTCCATCTCCTGCGCCGCATTTGAGATCAATACCGCGTTGAAATTATCTCCGTAGCCTAAGCCAGAGCAAATACCCGCCGCTATGGCATAAATGTTCTTCATGATGGCCGAAATCTCCGTTCCGAATAAATCGTCACTGATTTGAGTATTCATATACCTGCAATTCAACTTATCGGCAATGAATTGCGCAATTTTTTCGTCTTGAGAAGAAATGGTAAGATAAGACAGGCGTTCCAAAGCCACTTCCTCGGCATGACAAGGACCACTGATCATGGCTACACGCTCATAAGGCACGTGCAGTTCTTTGTTAAAGTAGCGGGCCGGAATGTTATGACTTTCCGGAATGATACCCTTGACGGCACTTACGATCACTTTGTCCTTTAATATTTCAGGATTCAATCCCATAAAAGCTTCTGTGATGAAGGCAGAAGGAATAGCGATTACCAATAGATCACTCAAGTCAATGATCTCTCTTAGATCTGTACTCACATTGATCTTCTCACGATCAAACTCAACGGATTGCAGGTATTTGGGATTGTGTAAGTACTTAATGATGTGCCCGGCCTGACTGTCGTCTCGCATCCACCAGTTCACTGAGTTGAGGTTATTGCAGAATAGCTTAACCAGGGCTGTAGCCCAACTTCCCCCTCCTAAAACAGCGATCTTCTTGTCGTTTGACATGCCGCAAAGGTAACTATAAATGATAGAAATGCACAGTAGACTGTGCGCTGGCCATATTGTTTCATGGCTTTCAGAAGTCAATTTTATTATTCACAACATAAATTTGAAATTCACAACATTTTTTCAGAACTCAGAATAGGGATCAATACCTTCACGAAAAAATGACAGGACTATGAAAAAAAATTACGCAAAAATCACCCTATTATTTGGCGTGTTGCTGTTGATCTCAGTGGCCACCAATGCGCAGACAAGAGGTTCCAAAGAAAAAACCATCTCGGAACATATTCAATTTCAAACCCAGTTTACCCAGGTACCTGGAATTGCGGCGCCCAAGCCAACATCACCTAATGTTCCAATCAACAATTTTAGCTACAAAGGAAGTTGTCCCGATACGGCATTTTTTGAGGATTTTCAATCACAAACAATCCCTGCTGCCTTTGGTAATTTTGATTTAGATGGTTTGACAGATGCAAATGGAAGACCCCTGGATTGGCACATTCAATATGATCCACAATCTACTTCTCCAGGAGATACCAATTGGGTAGCAGGATCTTCATCATGGTTCACCCCTGCTGGAACGGCTAATAATTGGCTTACAACCGGTCCTATTGCTGTCTGCGGTGTTGACATGGATTTGTTTTGGAAGTCTAAGCCTTTTGAAGGTCCCGGATTCATGGATGGTTACAGTGTATACATATCGACCACAGGCAATGCACCAGCTGATTTCACAGGATCTCCAGTTTTCACGGTGGCTGAAGATGTTTCTGCAGGGGGCGGCACACCTGGGCCAGGTACGGTGCATAGTCAATTCACTGGAAACAATGGCCTTCTTGAAGAATATGAAGTTGATTTATCCAGTTATGCAGGTCAGACCATTTATATAGGGTTTCACCATAACTCGAATGACGACAATATGATCATGTTGGATGATATTTTTGTAGGAACCCCCATTACAAATGACTTGAACATTACTCAATCTGAACTTGGTTCTGAGTATACAATTACACCAATAACTCAGGTTCAGGCCATGCAATATGGTGCAGATGTTGAGTTGATAAGTGGTATGCCCGTAACAAATCCCACTTTGAGTATCAATGTTTGGGATGGAAGCACGACGGTTTTTAGTGACAACCCAACTATGTCTTCACAAGCGCCGGGAAGCACACAGAATTATGCTGCTGCTTCAACTTTTACGCCGTCCATTCTAGGTAACTATGAAGTGAGGTATGCAGCGTCTGCAGACGAAATTGACCCAAATCTATTGAACAACTATGACACAGCTTTCTTTGAAGTATCTGATTCTGTATATGCCAGAGATAACGGAAACTATACTGGCACATTGGGTATAGGCGCTGGAACTTCAGGGTTCATTGGGAATCAATTTGAGGTGTTTACAACGGATGATTTGACCAGTGTTACGTTTACTCTTGGTGTGCCAACAATAGGAGATACGGTGGTTGCACATGTTTATGATCTCAGTGGGGGACAGCCCAATACAATTATTGGGTCAACAGACACCTTATTTGTGACAAGTGCCGCAGATAGTACTTATACGCTACATTTTGTCGGAGGTCCTCTGAATTTGACTCCTGGGACATATGTGGTTGGTCTTGAAGAGAGTGCCAGTGGGAATCTTGCACTGTCTACCGAGACAGAGAACTATATTCCCCAAACAACTTGGGTATTCTTTAACGGAACCTGGGAGCATTCTGAATTTTATAGCTTTTTCGTTGCTTTTGCGATTCGAGCAAATTTCGGATTGGTTTGTACCGGACCTGTTGGTGATTTTACCAAAGTTGAGAATGGTTTGACAGTTGATTTCTCAGATGCTTCAACCACAGGCGGAACAATTTCTAACTGGCTATGGGATTTTGGAGATGGGAATACCTCTACCATGCAGAACCCATCGCACACATATACCGCTGCCGGAAATTACACGGTTTGTTTGACTGTGACTGATGCATGTGGATCAGATTCTTCATGCACATCTGTGACTGTAGTTAATTGTCCTGACCCTGTGTCTGTTTGGTCCAGTTCTGCGAACAATCTGGTAGTTGACTTTACGGATGCTTCCACAACAGCTAATACAATTTCGAACTGGTTGTGGGATTTTGGAGATGGAAACACATCTACCACTCAGAATCCTTCACATACTTATGCAACCGACGGCAATTATACAGTTTGTCTGACAGTGACTGATGCCTGTGGTACAGATTCTACCTGTATGTTTGTTGCTGTTGCTGATGGTTCAATATCCATTGCTGAGAATGATGAATTGTCTCTTGAGATTTATCCTAACCCTGCCAACGACAGGGTGACGATTTCGACTAAACTAAATAGCGGTTCGATCTTGATCAGAGACGCCATTGGTAGAGTTGTTATTACACACACCATTGTAAACAATAACACATCCATTGATTTGTCTCAAACTTCAAATGGTATCTACTTCATTGAAGTGACAGATGGTATTCATAGAAGCATCAGACGACTTGTCAAGAAATAGTACTACTTAATGATATGACTTTAGTAAAAGCCCGGTTTATCCGGGCTTTTGCCATTTTAAACCAATCTTTGTTTTAAGTTTTGTACCATGAATTAATTTTTTTAAATGCATACATTTAAGGGCCATCATCGGCAGTTTTTTGCGTCAGAACGTAATCAATTATGGACTTGATTTTCTATCTTCGCCAAAAATTCTCCTATGCCAAAAATCAAAAATGCCTTACTCCGCTACCGCATCATAGACAAAGCAATCCGGAATCAATACGATCCTTTTCCCACTAAAGAAATACTAAGGCGTGCATGTGAAGAAGCGTTGTATGGTACAACTCATGGAGACCACATTTCCGACTCCACAATAGAGAAAGATCTGTTCGCTATGAGAGAGGATCATGACGCGCCCATCAAGTACAGTAAACGTGAAAAAGGGTATTACTACGATGATCCGGAATTCACTATGGATGAAATTCCTTTGAACGAAGATGACGTAGATGCCATTAAGTTTGCAGCCAACATTCTCTTTCAATTTAAGGGAGTGGATGTATTTAAGAAATTTGAATTCGCCATCGACAAAATTTTAGACAGGGTCAATATCTCAGATAAGTTTACTGACAAGTCTATAGAGCAGTATGTTCAGTTCGAGACCGCACCAGTTTACGGTGGCTCTGAATTTCTTTCGGATTTATTAGAGGCCATCAAAAAGAAAAAATCTGTTCAATTTGAGTATGCCAAGTTTGATGGTTCGGGAAAAAAGATCAGACGTGTAGACCCATATCTGCTGAAGGAATACAGAAATAGGTATTACCTCATCGGTAAAACACTGGTAAAAGGCAAAACACAGACTTTTGGTTTGGACAGAATGTCGCAGCTAAATATTCTCAACGAAAAATTCCAAAGGGACGCAGATTTTGATCCGGATAGGTATTTCAAACATGCTATTGGTATTACAGCAGGAAGCAGTGATCCGGAAAGAGTGGTGATTGAAGCCAATGACATTCTGGCTAATTATTTGAACTCTCAGCCCATTCATTTCTCGCAGGAGATCATTAAAGAGAAAAAGAAATATACCCGTTACGCCTATGAAATTTTGGTGACTCAGGAACTCATTATGTTGTTATTGAGTTATGGCAATCAGGTGAAGGTTTTGGAGCCTAAGTCGCTGGTAGATGAGATTAAAAACCGCTTGAAAGATAGTTTGAATCAGTACTAAAATTTAGAAAATTGCTTTAAAAAGCGAATGTCGTTTTCAAAGAATAGTCTCAAATCGTTGATTTGATACTTTAACATGGCAATCCGTTCAATTCCCATTCCAAAGGCAAAACCAGAGTATTTTTTGCTGTCTATCCCACAGTTTTCAAGTACAGCAGGATCGACCATTCCGCACCCAAGAATTTCAAGATAGCCAGTGTATTTACAAACGTTACAGCCTGCTCCCCCACAAATGTTGCACGACACATCCACTTCTGCACTCGGTTCGGTGAACGGAAAGTACGAAGGTCTTAAACGTATTTCTGTCTTCTCACCAAACATTTCTTTGGCGAAATACAACAAAGTTTGCTTGAGATCGGCAAATGATACGCCTTCATCAATATATAAACCTTCTACTTGATGGAAAATACAATGTGCGCGGGCAGAAATGGCCTCATTTCTGAAAACGCGACCGGGAGAAATGGTTCTAATTGGCGGTTGATTGTTCTCCATGTAGCGTACCTGAACCGAAGACGTATGGGTTCTCAATAAATAATCCGGATCTTTTTCAATAAAGAAAGTGTCCTGCATGTCTCTAGCAGGATGTTCGTCGGGTAGATTCAGTGCGGTAAAATTGTGCCAGTCATCCTCTATCTCCGGTCCTTCAGATAAATTGAATCCTATGCGTTCGAAAATCTCAACAATCTCATTTTTAACCAGGGACAATGGGTGTCTTGATCCTATTCTGAGCGGTTCGCCAGGCATGGTCAAATCCTGAGAATTATTGGAAGACTTTTTTGAACTTCCCAAATTTTCTTGTGCAGTATTGAATATCTCCTGAGCAAATTGTTTCAAGGCATTTAATTCCTGTCCAATAATCTTCTTTTGATCCACCGGCACATCTCTAAAAGCGCCAAACAAGGATTGAATTTTACCTTTCTTGCTCAGATAGGTCAATCTGAAGTTTTCCAAACTTTCTGCACCGTCAAAAGAACTTTGTTCTATCTCGGTTTTGATGCCTTGTATGCTTTCTTTGATGTCCATTGTGCTGCGAATTTCACAAAAAAAAATGAATGCTCTGTAACATTTCGGGCTCGAATTATGTTGAAACAGTGTAACGATTGTTCAAAAACCAAGGAAATTCCTTAAATTTGGATGATCATCGATCTTATTACTTACTGATATGAAAAAGATTAAGCTAGGAACACTCATGATTTTTGCAATGTTTATCGCCATTGCACCAGCGCTCACTTCTTGTGGAAAAGTTAAAGATTCTTTAGCCAAAGTGACTGTGGTAGATAAAGCAACTGGTCAACCAATGAATGGAGTGACCGTGACTTTGAGACCTGTGAGTTCTGATCCAATGTCTACAGCGGAGTTTAGATTCGAATCAATTGAAGCACAAACAGATGCCAAGGGTGTTGCTACCTTCAACTTAAGTGAATATTATGAAGCTGGTCAGGCCGGTTTAATGGTATTGACAATTGATGCGGCTGGTCAGACTGATGTAGGCATCATCAAAGTAGAAGAACAAGTCACGAACGAAAAAACGGTGGAACTTTAATTGAAAGCGCTGAAAAAACATATTGTAATGACAGTCCTGTTTGCAGCAGGACTGTTTTTGTATTCATGTGAAAAGCCTCAGGATACGGAGGTTCGTATTACGGTTAAGAATGCGAATGGAGATGTCATTCCTGGTGCAACAGTCCACATGTATGGTGAGCCAAGTGATACCGTTTACGTGAATAGATTGTCTCTGTACGATTTAACTGAAACGACCAATGATGGAGGTTATGCGGTCTTCAATTTCAATGATTTCTATGGTCAGGGAGACAATGGCTTTGCAGTTCTAAAAGTGGATGTGAACAATGGTTCTCTGACGGGATCGGGTAATGTTACCATCCGAGAAAACGAGACTCAGGAAGTAGAAATCATCATTGAGTAATCTCTGAAAAATAATCTATTACCGCTTCTTTAATTAACTGCTCCTGCTCTTTAGCACCCAAGGGAGGCAGATTTTTGTTGAGTTCAAAATGTGGCCAACCATCCCGGTCTTCACCAACGTAAGAGTAATACCCGTGTGGCTCAAGCAAAGTGCAAATGGCAATGTGCATCAGGTTAACTTTGTCATCTTTTTTGAAATTTTGGTGGCCCTTGCCCAATTCCTGAACTCCTATTAAAAACAACACACCTTGAAGGTCGAGCGGACCAAATTGGGGTTCCAGCTTCTTCAAAGTTTCGTTAAATCTGATCTGTACAGCGTAATCCACATAGCAAAGGTACGGCAATCATCAACATTACGGTGTGTGAATATTCACGATTAGAAAAAAAAACAGGTCAAAAACCTCAGTATGTTTACACTATGAATTTGCTGGACCTGGTTTTAATTATCCCTGTTGCTTATGGCGCCTGGGTTGGATTTAAAAAGGGATTTGTCATAGAAGTTGCTACGCTTCTGGCATTAGTTCTGGGCGTTTGGGGGGCTATTGTGTTTTCAGACTATGTTGGAAAGTCGCTGGCGGAAAACACCTCAATCGACGGAAGGTATGTAGCCATGACAGCCTTCACCATTACTTTTTTTGGGATCGCCATTGGCATATATTTCCTAGGTAAATTGATCGAAAAGTCCGTTAACCTGGTTGCTATGAAACCGGTGAACAAAATTGCGGGTTTGAGCTTTGGAGGTTTGAAATGGTTGTTTGCTATTTCAGTGGTTTTAGTCATCGTTGAAGCATTTGATTCTCAATCCTCCTTTGTGAGTGCAGATTCTAAGGGAAAATCTTTGTTGTATGAACCGGTGAAAACGGTATCGCTCACCTCTATTCCTGCTTTGGGTAACAGCCAGTTGATCCTGAAAGAAATCGATGAGAAAGTAGAGTTTCTATCTACTCAAAAGGACAGTTTACAAGCGCTCAATTAAAACACCCAAAAACTAAATCATGCTTTAACATCCGCTGAAAGAAAGCAAGCGACGGATGCTAAAACATGATAAAACCTATTCAGGAAAAGGAGTTTACATTTCTTTGCTTGAGTAAATATGTCGACTGGTTTTAACCAATGTCATAAAGTCTCGTCTCAAGTTGTTCGGGTCTGCATTGCTGCTACCGTCTGCCAATTCAAGAATCTGATTCAAAGAAAAGCCCTCGATATGTGCAGATTCTCTTAAAGTCATTCCAAAAGCCGACACGGCAGCAGAAAACCTGAAATCATCTGAAGTCTGTGAAAGTGGAAGCGCCTCAGAATTCACTTTGTAGGCAATTAACTGACTGGTAGATTCATTTGGAAGCTTGTACCTCAATTTGATGTGCGCCAATTCGCCATTGTCTGCACTGCTTGTATTTGCTTGATATTTTAAGTTCCGGTCGTTTGTGGCTTTACCGCGGATAATTTCGTAGATGGCTGTTACGGTATGTCCCGCACCAATTTCTCCGGCATCTTTTTTATCGTTGTCGAAATCCTCTTCATTCATGAGTCTGTTTTCGTAACCAATCAATCTATAGGAAGCCACCATTTCCGGGTTGAATTCCACTTGTATTTTCACGTCTTTGGCGATGGTCATTAAGGTGCCAGCCAGGTTATTAACCAGTATGTGGTTTGATGATCTCATGTCATCAATGTAGAAATAGTTTCCGTTGCCATGATCAGCAATGGCTTCCATTTTGGAGTCTTTGTAATTGCCCATACCAAACCCTAAGGCAGTGATATAGATGCCCAAATCTCTTTTAGATTCAATGAGCCTTTGCATTTCAGCATCCGAACTTGGTCCGACATTGAAATCACCATCGGTCGCCAGAATAATTCTGTTAATACCATTTGTTATGAAGTGCTTTTCGGCAATTTGGTAGGCCAACTCAATGCCCTCAGCACCCCCAGTTGATCCTCCTGGACGTAATCCATTGAGTTTAGTTGTGATCAAAAAAGGATTGTCGCAGGACGCACCATCCAAAACTACCCCGGAATTTCCGGCATAAACCACAAGAGAAATCTTGTCCCGTCCGTTCATCTGGTTGACCATTTTTATGAGGCTTTTCTTGAGCAAGGGCAGCTTATTTGCCTGATCCATTGAGCCAGAAACATCTACTAGAAATACAAGATTTGATGGAGGTAATTCGTCGATAGACATTTTTTGACCTTGTAAGCCAATGTGCAGCAATTGTTTGTCTTCATCCCATGGACACTCTGCCAACTCAGTGTAAACAGAAAATGGCTTTTGATCTGTGGGAGTGGGGTAGTTGTAATCAAAATAGTTGATGAATTCTTCGATTCTCACTGCGTCTACGGGAGGTTTGCTGCCAACCTCAAGCATTCTTCTCACATTGGTGTAACTGGCATTATCAACATCTATTGAGAAGGTAGACAACGGTTCTCTCAGAGGGTTTTTAAAGTCGTTTTCTTTGATGTAAGCATAGCTCTCGGTGTTATGCTCTATTTGGCTTGTTGGTTCATCATAGGCAACTTCCTCTGTTGAATAAACGAGCTCTTCGCCTTCACCATCTTCTTTTTCGGCATAGTCCGCTTTTGTACTGCGGGCTTCACTTTGATTTGAGGCTTCATCTGCCGTACCACAAGCAAAAGCCACGAGGCCAATCAGAGATATCAGTATTGAATTCTTTTTCATTGTTTTAGGTATTTAGGTTTGCAATTTTTAACCTATATACCCGTGGAAAAAGAAAGGTAACCCTGACGTAAATTTTTATTTATCCGTAAGGACAATCCTCTGTATCGCAGTTCACATCTAGATTATTTGCCTTAGGGTCCTTTAACTGCTCAATTCTGTCTTCAATTCGTTCTTGTTCTCCTTTGGAAAGTCTGACATCCTCAATAATCATTCGCAATTCTGCAGAAATCTTGGAAGGAGAAAACATGTGCGATTGAAAGTCATAGCCCATTTCGAGGGCATTGCGTCTAACCTTTCCCAGTAGTTCTGTGAGGTCAGACTTTCCATATTGGTCAACATAATGGTCGTGGGCGATTAAAAAATTGTAGGCAGAGGAATCTCCAATATTGGTAGAACCGCCGTAATCCCATGTTTGTGTAAACCATTTTTTGAATCCGTACTCTGTGAGGTTACCAAAATCTCCTTCTGACATGTCACACAAAGCCATGAACTCATCATCCTGGGTCCCTTCGGTCATTTGAGCAAGAGAATCCAAAACTCGATTGTCAAAGGTAAAATCGAGTTCGGTGCACTCGGCTACACAGCTCAAGTAAAAACCATTCATTTCATGCTGATAGTCATCCACATCTACAACCACGTCATACGCATCATACTTCTCTGTATTTTTATACATGGCACTATTCAATTGGTCAATCATTTTCTGTCCAGAAGAATACCAATCCATAAAATCATCATCCGTTTTCAGCTCTTGAGCGCGGGTGGCCCAGTTCTGAAGCAAGATGACCTCTGTTTCTGATAAGTACTTTTTGAGAGTAGATGTAAATGCATCAGAGAAATAGACCAGTTCAATCTCTTCTTGCTCGTCTGGCAGAGAGTCTTTGGCAATTAGAGAGCTGTCATTTCGAGCCGTAGAATCTGCGGCTTCTTCTTTTTGATTGTTTGAAGCGTCTGTATTCTCGGACGATTCGTCTTTACTTCCACATGACGTCAAAACAAGTGCGCCAATGACAATTAAATGTAAATATTTCATGATTGGATTGCTTTAATTCCCGGTAATTCTTTGCCTTCTAAAAATTCTAACATGGCGCCGCCGCCAGTTGATACATGACTGACCTGATCAGCCAAGCCGTATTTGTTAATTGCGGCCACTGAATCACCACCGCCAATTAGGGTAAACCCACCTTGAGCACTTACGTTCACACAAGCTTGAGCTACTGCTTTAGTACCTGCCTCAAAATTATCGAACTCGAATACGCCCATTGGACCGTTCCACAAAATGGTTTTGGAATTTTCTATGCAGGATACACAACTCTCGGTCGCTTTTGGTCCTATATCCAGGCCCATCCAACCATCTGGAATCTCTGAGCTGGAAGTTTCTTTTTTCTCAGCATCATTTGAAAAACCATTGGCAATGATTGAATCCTCCGGTAAAATCACAGATACATTTTTGGCTTCAGCCATTTTTAGGATCTCTTTGGCTGTTTCCAGTTGATCGTCTTCAACCAAAGAACTGCCCACTTGTCCGCCCATTGCCTTTGAAAAGGTGTATACCATGCCACCACCCAAAATCAAATTGTCAATTTTGTCGAGCAAGTTGGTAATAATTGAGATTTTTGAAGACACTTTGGCGCCGCCCACTATCGCCGTTACAGGTTTTTCGCCAGTAGAAAACAAACGCTCTACACTTTCAATTTCTTTACTGATCAAATAGCCGAAAAGCTTGTCGTTAGGGAAAAATTTGGCGACCACGGTTGTAGAGGCATGTGCCCTATGCGCAGTTCCAAAAGCATCATTCACGTAAACGTCTCCATGCTGAGCCAATTGTTGTGCAAAATTTTCCGTGCCGGCAGTTTCGTGTTTGTGGAAGCGTAAATTTTCAAGCAAAATGACCTTGCCCGCTTCAAATTCTTTGGTCTGTTCAACAATTTTGTCGCCCACACAATCGTCCAAGAAAATAACTGATTTACCGAGAGCAGCTTCTAGAGTTGGAACAATGTGTTTCAAAGAAAACTTCTCTTCTGGACCATTTTTTGGTCTGCCCAAGTGAGACATAATGACCAAACTTCCGCCATCATTTAAAATTTTCTTCAAAGTTGGCAGTGCTGCACGAATTCTGGTACCATCAGTCACCTCAAAAGTTTCCTTATTCAAAGGCACGTTAAAGTCTACCCTGACCAGTGCGCGCTTACCGTTAAAATTGTAATTATCAATCATCGTCCTCCGCTTATGTCTTGCAAAAATAAACCTTCAAAGAGATTAGTCAAATCTCATATCAAATTAAACTTAACTTTGTGATATGCTCGCTCAGAGTTTCACGCATTTGCACAGACATATAGATAGATTAAATGCTCAAATTGAGGCTGGGAAAGTGCCCCACGCGCGCTTGATACATGCCAAACCTGGCTACGGAAGTCTGGTATTGGCGTTGGCACATGCCGCGCAACTTCTTAAAGGCAATGCCTGGGATGAACAGGTTTGGAAACTCAATCATCCCGACCTGCATTTTACGTTTCCGCTTGTATCAAGTGGCAATTTTGACACAACGGATGATTGCATGAATGAGTTGAGAATGATGTTGGAAGACAACCCTTTATTCGATAAAATCGATTGGGTATCAACCATTGCCGAGGACGCAAATAAACTGGCCATTATTAGTAAGAACGAGAGCGACCGAATCTGGAAGAAACTTAACTTAAAATCTTTTTCGGGGGGCAGTAAGGTCATGATTATTTGGGGGGCAGATAGTATGAACATTGCCACGGCTAACAAACTACTCAAGTTAATAGAGGAGCCTCCCAACGACACGTACATCATTCTCCTTGCGGAAAACACAGAGGACATTTTACCCACAATTCTGTCTCGTTGCCAATTGTGGCGCTTACCACCTCTACCATTAGGGGAAGTGAAGGAGGCACTTATTCAGAATTTTTCATTATCAGCTGAACAAGCTCAAAATGTAGCGGCCCTTTCAGAAGGAGATTTTGCAGTGGGGAGGAGGCATGCATTGGATCATTCTGACGGCAATGAGTTTCATCCTCTATTTGTGAATTGGATGAGAGCGGCTTACAAAAAAGATTTACCAGCCCTGGTTGATTGGAGTGAAGAGGTGCATAAGCTCAAGAGAAGTAAGCAGCAACGCTTTATTCAATACGCTTTGAACTTTTTTCGACAGTGCATGATAGGCAAATATGTGGGAAATGATTCCGCACTTTTATTTGGAGGAGAGAAAGATTTCGCTGCGAAATTTGGTAAATTTGTTCATGGAGGAAACATTGTAGAGTTGATGACTCTGCTCGATGAAGCGCACTATCACGTAGAAAGAAATGGCAGTGCCAAGTTGATATTCCTCGATCTTTCGGTGAAGATTATTAGATTGTTGCACAAAAAAGAACCTTACGTTCAAAAAGCATAGACAGGGATAAGAAAATGGGATGTGGAAATTGTTCGGGAAGTAACGGTGTGCCTGCAGGCTGCAAAAGCAATGGGGCATGTGCGTCCGGAGGGTGCGATAAAATGTCTGTTTTTGATTGGCTCACAAACATGGAGTTGCCAAGTGGTATGTCTCGCTTTGATGGGGTAGAGATTAGGTTTAAGAATAACCGTAAACACTTTTACAGAAATATTGATGGTTTGTCTTTGGTTCCCGGAGATGTGGTAGTTACTGAAGCCAGTCCGGGACATGATGTGGGTGTCGTGTCAGCCGTTGGAGAATTGGCAAGAATTCAAATGAATCGCAAGCAGCCCAATCAAAAAACCCATGAACTGAGAAAGATTTACAGAAAGGCTCATGAAAACGACATAGAGAAATGGAAGGAAGCCAGAGGTTTGGAAACCGAAACCATGTATAGGGCGCGCGAATTGGCTTTAAAGCATGAGTTGTCCATGAAAATCTCAGATGTGGAGTATCAAGGCGATAGAAATAAAGCCACATTTTACTATACCGCAGACGAACGGGTAGATTTTAGGGCACTGTTGAAGAGCATGGCGGACGCATTCAAAGTGCGCATTGAAATGAAACAAATCGGTGCCAGGCAAGAAGCTGGTCGTTTGGGAGGAATAGGCAGTTGTGGAAGAGAACTTTGCTGTGCCACCTGGCTGAATGATTTTAGAAGTGTGTCGACGAGTGCAGCAAGATACCAGCAATTGTCATTGAATCCGCAAAAATTAGCTGGTCAGTGCGGCAAATTGAAGTGTTGTTTGAATTACGAGCTGGATCAGTACATAGAGGCCTTCAAAAAGTTTCCTAGTAACGACATTAGGTTAGAGACTAAGAAGGGAACAGCAGTGCATCAAAAAACAGACATATTCAAGGGGCTTATGTGGTACGCCTATTTAGACCCGAAACATGGTGGCGTTCATGTGCCTTTGAATGCAGATCGAGTGAATGAGATCATTGCCCTCAACAAAAAAGGTCAGAAACCGGAAGGCTTGGAGTCCTTTAAGGAAGTTGTATTCACTGAAAAACTGCCGGATTACAGTAACGTGGTTGGGCAGGATGACCTGACTCGTTTTGACAAGGCTTTCAAAAAGAAGAAGAAAAAGAAAAAACGACCCAATCAAAACCAAAGAAAACAGGGCAAACCACAACACACTCAGGCCAAATCAAAGTCGGGAGGAGGGAATAAACCAAGACCTAAAAACAAAAAGAAATCGAATTCCGGAAACAAACCGAATAATCAAAAGTAAAAATGAAAACGCTTGTCTACATAGCAGTCGCAATGACTTTGTTTGCGTGTGATTCATCTACTTACTACGATGACATGGAAGCCATTGGTAATGATGGTTGGAAGCAAGATAAGTTCATTGAACAAACGGTTGACATTGAGGACGCTGAGGAACAGTTTGACGTGTATCTGAACATTAGAAACACCAAAGATTATCAGTATTGGAATTTGTTCGTGTTTTTGGATATTGAGGACCCGGATGGTGAAGTTTGGAAGGACACAGTTGAGCTCACCATTTCTGATGAAAATGGTAAATGGACCAGCGAAGATGTGTCTGAAACTTATGTCATGAATTCTTTCAGAACTTATCAGGATTACACCTTCCCAAAACCAGGAAAATACACCTTCAAATTATCTCACGGCATGTATGATGACCCCTTAATTGGCATTTCTGACGTGGGCATCAGACTAGAGAAAAAATAGTTTCCGGCAGATTATCAAGAGTCACATGCGAATAATTACCTCCCGAACGGGCGTATCTGCAAAAGCAATAATTTTATCTTTACCAATTCTAAACTATGGATAAAGTAAAGGCCTTTCTCAAAAAGCTTCAGTTTTGGAAAAAAGATGGTGATCAAAAACCAAAAAATTCCGAAAAAAAGAAAGAAGCTAAAGACGCCCGCCCAAAAATGAGGCGAGGGTGGAGATGGACCTTTATCACGTTGATTTGGGTAGCTGCCCTCTTGCCCTGGTTGATATTCTGGTTATGGCTGAAATCTGCTGGAAGTGATGGCATGCCATCAACCAAGGAATTGGAAAACCCAAGAAGCAAAGAGGCCTCAGAGATTTATTCTTCAGATGGCGAGTTGATGGGTAAATACTACGCTGAAAACAGAACACCTGTTAATTTTTCTGATTTAAGCCCTTATCTGGTAGATGCTTTGATCTCTACTGAAGATGAGCGCTACATGGAACACCCCGGTATTGATGTGAAGTCAATTCCCCGTGTTGTGAAAGGCGTTGTTTCCGGTGAGTCTAGTGCTGGAGGTGGATCAACCATTACGCAGCAGTTGGCAAAAATGTTGTTCTCTGAAAGGGATTTTGGAGACATGGGAAAATGGGATAAACTCAAAGCCCTGGTAGACGTGAAGCTGAAAGAGTGGATCATGGCAACCGAGTTAGAACGCAAGTTCACCAAAGAAGAAATCATCACCATGTATTTCAATAAGTTTGATTTCCTTAACAATGCAGTGGGTGTTCACAGTGCTGCGCGCGTTTATTTCAACACTACGCCAGATTCTTTGACCATGGAGCAGGCCGCCATGTTGGTAGGAATGGCAAAAAACCCATCTTATTTTAATCCAAGACGCCATCCGGAAAGAACCAAAGGAAGACGTAATCAGGTATTGAAACAATGGTTAAGAAACTCCAATAAAGACAATAAAGCACTCAAGTTTAAGATTACACAAGCGCAATGCGACTCCCTGATGAAACTGCCCATGGAATTGGATTACCAGGAAGTGGATCACCAGAGCGGAATAGCCCCCTATTTTCGAGAGATTTTGCGTGAAGCGGTAGTAGATACCCTGGCAAAAATGTATATGAGGGATTACAGGGCTATGCAGCGCGTATTGTCTGAATCCGAATACAAAGATTTTACGGATTCCCTGAAGGTTATTAAAGACAATAACGGCAAAGGAAAAAAGTATCGAAAAGCCAAAAAAGAGTTAATCGTTAGGTGGTCTAAGTACATGATATACAATAAAGGCCTAAGAATCTATACCACCATTGATGGCAGAATGCAACGCTACGCAGAAGAATCTGTGAAGCAGTGGCTGGGCTCTAAGTTGCAGGCTGAAATGGAGAAACAGCAAAAGAAGCGACTCAAAGAAGAGTGGCCTTTTGATTATACGGGAAATCAGGATGGCAAGTATTTGACCAAAGAAGAACGTCTTGAAAAAATCGCTGAAGTGATGGACAGAGGTATGAGACGCTCGGACAGATGGAAAAACATGAGAGCAAGAGGGGTCAGTGAAACCAAAAGAATCGAGAGTTTTCACAAGCCCATCCCAATGAAAGTATTCAGCTGGCAAGGTGACATTGATACCGTGATGACACCATGGGATTCCATTCGTTACTACAAACAATTTTTCCAGGCTGGCATGATGTCTATGGACCCGAATACAGGATTTGTGAAAGCCTGGGTGGGAGGAACCGATTTCTATCATTTCAAATATGACCATGTCATCAAATCCAGACGACAAGTAGGATCGACTATCAAACCCTTCGTTTATGCCACAGCTCTCGATTTGGGCATCATCGACCCATGTACAGAAATTCCAAATGTGCCTTATTGTGTAGATCAACCACATACCAAAAGAAGAGATAAATCCTGGTGTCCAAAAGGAAGCACCTATGATGAGGAGTACGTATCTATGACTTATGGATTGGCTGGATCCATGAACAACATTACCGCCTGGGTCATGAATGAAATTGGTCAAGGAAACGGAACAGGACCGGAAATTGTGAAAAAAAGAATTGCAGATTTGGGTATTGATACGGGCTATGTAGATGCTGTACCGGCGTTGTGCTTGGGGATTCCAGATCTTCAAGTATATGAAATGGTGGGCGCCCAGTCTACTTTTGTAAACAGAGGTTTGTATACGCGTCCGATCATCATCAATAGAGTTGAGGACAAACTGGGCAACGTGATTTATGACAGTGATCCACAAATGAAAGAGGTATTCAGTGAAGATGTGGCTTATCTGACTTTGCAGTTGATGAAAGGTGTGATGCGTGGAGCAAGAAGACGTGACGGGAAAGCAGCCGGAACAGCAGCCGGTATTCGCTCAACGTACTACGATTGGGGAGGCATTACTCAACCTATGGCGGGAAAAACGGGAACCACTCAAAACGGATCTGATGGTTGGTTCATGGGCTTAACGCCAGACCTGGTCACAGGTGTTTGGGTGGGCGCAGAAGACCGATCAGTGCATTTCCCTACGATTGCATGGGGACAAGGAGGAAGAATGGCTTTGCCAATCTACGGTTTCTATATGCAGAAGGTATATGCAGATAAAAGCATTAAAATTTCGCAAAAAGACTTTGAAAAGCCATCTATTCCGCTGTCCGATGAACTTTGGAACTGTCGATTCGATAAGGACCCTGAAGGTCGAATTGATTATGGGGGCGATGATGGTACAGATCCTGATGATCCTGATGGCGAGTGGATCATTCCTGATTAAATATTTCCCAACTTTAGTATATTTACGATATGAATAAAGTAGTAGCCAACGCTGAAGAGGCGTGCAAAGGATTGGAAGATGGCATGACCATCATGTTGGGTGGTTTTGGATTGTGTGGCATTCCTGAAAACTGTATTGCCGAAATGGTAAAAACCGGCATCAAAGACATTACATGCATTTCAAATAATGCTGGTGTAGACGATTTTGGTTTGGGCTTGCTACTGCAAAAGCACCAGATTAAGAAAATGATCTCTTCTTATGTGGGTGAAAACGACGAATTTGAGCGTCAGATGCTGAGCGGAGAACTGGATGTGGAGTTAATTCCTCAAGGTACTTTGGCGGAGCGCTGCAGAGCAACTGGAGCAGGCATTCCTGCATTCTATACCCCAGCCGGTTACGGAACGGAAGTTGCCGAAGGTAAAGAGACCAGAGAGTTCAACGGAAAAATGTACGTTTTGGAAAAAGCCTTTGATGCTGATTTTGCGATCGTGAAAGCCTGGAAGGGCGATAAATATGGCAACCTGGTTTTCAAAGGAACTGCCAGAAACTTTAATCCCATGATGGCAATGGCCGGAAAAATTACAGTGGCTGAAGTGGAAGAATTGGTGGAACCAGGTGAGCTAGATCCCAACTCAATTCACACACCAGGTATTTTCGTACAACGTATTTTCCAAGGAGAACGCTACGAAAAACGCATTGAACAAAGAACCGTTCGACCAAAGGCATAAACATGCTGTCTCAGTTTAAAAACAAGGAAGCACTTGTTTACTTAGGAATTTGTCTTCTTCTGTTTGTCTATATGGTTCTCAGAGCCATTTATGTGCCCATCGTTCACGATGAAGCTGTCACATTTTTTAACTACATCAACACTGGAAGATTCATTCCCTTGTACAACTGGCAATCCCATGCTGATGCCAATAACCATGTATTAAATTCTGCGATTTCAACGCTATTTTACAATTGGTTCGGACCAGGTTGGGGAGTGTATCGAATAGGCAGTGTACTGTCTATGGGTTTTCTGTTTATTTACCTCTGGAAAATTGCCCAATGGCTGAAAAATCAACGCATTAGGTGGGTTTTCATCTTGTCTATTTTGGGCTCGCATTACTTTATGGAGTTCTTTTCTCTGACCAGAGGCTATGGGATGTCTATGGCTATGCTCGTGCCCGCGATTTACTATCTGTTCAGCTATTTGAGAACACCTTCTAACAAATACTTAGTTTGGTACGCCGTCTTCATGATTTTAGGTTTGCTGGCCAACCTTACACTGGTCAACACTGCACTCATTGGTTTTTGCTTGATTGTCTTAAAGTGGGTGATTGATCCGGTGAAACCTAAGATCTGGACCTATCTCATTACTTTGATTGGTGTTCTTTTACCAACAATTGGATTCATTTTGCTTGGAATGAAGTACAAGGAAATGAACCTGTTGTATTACGGACAGGGTGATTCTTACTGGGAAATAACAGTCAATACATTTTTCGAACGATTTACTTTAATTGAGAACCTGAATTTGTGGGTATATCCGATCATTATGCCCATTTTATTGATCTCCCTTGTTTTGTTTGTAAAGCGAACGCTTGAACTTAAATGGGAAGCCATTCACAACTACCACGTATTATTTGCCGCATTGTTTTTTGGCAATCTGGCTGCATCAATCATCCAAACCAGTTTCATGGATGTGAATTATCCGGAGGACAGGACGGCATTATTTTTCTTTCCCTTCATGATCGGAACGCTTTGTTTTCAAGCGAGCTACCAAACCTGGACAAAATACCTTTGCCTTCCCTTGTTGTACCTACCCATTAACTTTATACTCACCATGAATTTAACCCATAATTCCTTTTGGAGATCTGAGCGGTTTACTGAAGAATTCTATATGGAGGTGTATAAAGACTATGAATCAACGGGTGAACAACCCACGGTAGGAGGTCACAACCTAAGACAGGTGGTGTGGGATTATTACAATCATCAGAACGGTGGAGAACTGGGAAGAGTGCATATCCATGACTATGAACAAGACACTGTTTCGGATTACATTTTGGGCTACCTGCATGATGAGGCTCTATGGGAAAAGCAATACGATCGAATCATGCACGATGAGTATTCTGACTTGTGCCTCTTCAAAAGAAGGACTAAGTTGACACCCAAAGTTGTTCAGGACTGGGGCACCCCTCAATGGCTCGATAATACCACTCAAGAATTTGTAAACTTCAACAGGTATTTTGCAGATGACATGGCTGGAAACCGATATCAAATTCAGTTTGATTTGCTGTACCGTCCTAAAACACCACCCAATGATGCCAATCTTGTAGTTCAGGGAATAGATGCCAATGGAAAAGAAACCTGTCGGGATTACTTTTCTTTAGAACGTTTCAGAACAAATTTTGACCATAAAATTGAGTGCTTTCAAAAATTAAACACCCCAATCATTCCCGAAGGAACGGTAGAACTCAGAGTGTATTTATGGAACGTGAATGAGGAAGAATTTTTGGTTCACAATGGTCGTGCGCGGGTTTTAAAGTATTAAATCCTTCCCGGGTTGGTCGTTTGTTTACCCGGGAAGGACAAGAGTTTATTCAACAATTACTTTTCTAAATGCTTGTTTTTTGTCTGACTGAACATTTAAAAAGTAGATACCTGTACTTAGATCACTTACATTCACTGTGTTTGATTGACTGTTGAGCGTGCCAGTCTTCACAACTTGACCACTTGAGCTAACCAAAGTAAAATTAACAGCTCCCTCATTGTCTTCCATATTTATAAAGAGTTGGTCGCTGGTTGGATTAGGGAATACGGACAGTTCTATGGTGTTATCTTCTTCATCGACCCCAACCGTAGGTTCATCCATATAGCCATATGAAGTAGGTGCTCCACCATCTATTGAAATGGAAGAAAAACTTAATATCGGGTTGTGAGTGCCCGGGAGATACCAAACGTAGATGTCAGAATCATAGTTAATAGTGGAAGGTGTTCCGGCTATGGTGTAGTCATCCTGGTAGTCTTGAACAATGTGAACGCGGACAACATTATTGTAAGTGCCTCCTGGTAAAACAAGCGTTCCGTAGCTGTCATAAGTCACAGAAATGGTTCCGGTTCTGTTAAACGTAATGCCCCCATTGGTAAACTGAGCGGCAAAATTATCTACATATGAGTCATTGTAGTTAAACGGAAATCTGAGTAAATCTTCTCCATCACTATAAACGATCATAGTACTTGCATCTATGCCTACTTGGGTATAAGCGCTCGCACTTTGATTGTAGTATGCTCCCTGTGAAGTGGCAAGATTAGACATAGGAAAACTTGAGCCGTTGGGTGTGCTAGAAGGGCTCACATAGTCATAGGTTGTGGTGCCTGAACTTGATAAACTGGAAAAATTCCAGGTTTGGTTGGCTCCTGAACTTCCTGCAGACATGTGGCTAACATTTTGATTAACGAATGACTCTCCAATGGTTGGCACCGTGTTGGCGTTAGTCAAGGTCGGTTGAGCCAAAGCACAAGATGTGGAGACTATGGACAGAATAGATAGGTAAATATGTTTCATATTGTTCTAATTGTGATTATAGGTGCAACTTAAAACAGGAACACCTGGCACATGGGATGTGTTTTCCGAACGTCAGAGATGACTTTCCCAAAAAATAAAACGGTTTTAGGTTTATCGCTCAGTTTATCCTGCATGGATTTTCAGAAAGAGAGAATGATTTTATTATCTTCATACCTCAAATTTGCACTATGGCACTAGATAAAAATGGCATTGCCCAGAGAATCGCACAAGAATTAAGAGATGGATGGTATGTTAACCTGGGAATAGGAATTCCTACCCTAGTAGCCAATTACATTCCGGAAGGCGTTGAGGTGGAGTTTCAATCGGAAAACGGCATTTTAGGAATGGGACCATTTCCTTTTGAAGGAGAAGAGGATGCAGATTTGATCAATGCTGGCAAACAAACCATCACTGCAAGGAAAGGGGCTGTCTATTTTGATTCGGCCACCAGCTTTGCCATGATCAGAGGACAACATGTTCAGTTGACAGTGCTTGGAGCCATGGAGGTGTCTGAAAATGGAGACATTGCCAATTGGAAAATCCCGGGACGAATGGTAAAAGGCATGGGAGGTGCTATGGATTTGGTGGCTTCTGCCGAAAACATCATTGTGGCAATGATGCATACCAATAAAAAAGGAGAATCTAAGTTGTTGCCGAGTTGTTCATTGCCATTGACAGGTGTCGGCTGTGTGAAAAAGATCGTGACCAACCTGGCGGTATTGGATATTGTTGAAGGTGGCGGATTCAAATTATTGGAACGTGCGCCGGGAGTGTCTGTTGAGGACATTAAGGCTGCCACCGCCGGGAAGTTAATCGTTGAGGGAGAGATTCCAGAGATGACACTCTGATGTCTGATTTAAAGGAAGAGAGGTTTTTACGTCTGTCGATTCTGGGTCAGCCCGTTTTATGGTTGGTACTATCTCTGCTCGTTTATTCAATCTACGTACTTGACTTAATTTATCAATCATCCGGTGTTTTGGATCCCGGAGACGGCATTAGTCACTACCATATTGCAAGGTGGTCATGGGAATACCCAAGGCTGTTTTTACATCATTGGGGCAAACCGGTGTATACTTTACTAAGTTCTCCGTTCGCGCAGTTTGGCATTAAGGGTATGATGGTGTTCAATTGGTTCATCACGGTCCTTACATGCA
Organism: Bacteroidia bacterium; assembly: GCA_030433115.1. GTDB lineage: Bacteria > Bacteroidota > Bacteroidia > Flavobacteriales_D > JAUILH01 > JAUILH01. Next base: position 70,712 of record JAUILH010000001.1, read on the forward strand.
TCTACATCCACAAAATTTGTAACAAACTCAAACTTAAAGGCAGTCTGCTAGCTATTGTAATCACAGTGCTATCACCGGTTTATTTTGAGGTACTCATGGCTGGTCTCACAGAGGCGCTCTGCGCCAGCATGCTGGTAATTGGGATCTATTACCTTCTGTCTCAAAAATATTGGCTTGCCACAATACTCCTCTCGTTTACACCTTATGTGCGCACAGAGATGTACTTTATTCTGCCTTGGTTCGGACTGTACTTATTGTGTCAAAAACAATGGAAAATGTGTTTGGGTCTCACAGTTGGAACCTTTGTGTACACAATTATTGGCGGTTTGTATTACAACGATTTTCTTTGGATCATCAATGAAATGACCTATCTGGGTGTGGATAAGGACGTCTATGGAAGCGGTGAGCTGACCCATTTTTACGATAGGCGATATATGATATTCGGACAATGGGGGAGTAATTTGCTGCTCATTGGGTTTGTGTCACTCCTCCTGAGAATGGCGTTTAGGAAGAGACTGAAACATTCGGATGTATCTCGAGAAATCAACATGCTCATTCTAATGTGGGGCCCCTTGGTCAGTTTATTCGTGATGCATTCTTATTTCTGGTACGATGGCGGATATGCGTCTTTGGGACTGATTCGAGTGATCATACCAGTGCTTCCGCTTGCAGGAATAGCTGGCATACATGGATTGTCCTGGCTTGAGTTAATCGATACTAAAAAATGGATTAAACCTTCGGTCATTTTTGTAGTCACGGTGGCAATAGGGTTAACCGCTTTTTCCAAACACATGGGTCGTCATACCTACCCTTTGGAACAGACCCCTTATGAAGCTGTGATTACGAAGGCGGCCGATTTCTATAAGACCAATTATGAAGGTAGAAGGGTTCATTATTTTCACCCTTTGTTTTTGTTTAGAGCAGACATTTGTCCATTCGATGAGGCGAAGAGCTTCAAACCATATGGAATAGAAGCAGAAGCGTATTCGAACAAAATGGCATTGGGCGAATTATTGGTGTGGGATAGTCAGTTCGGTATAGAACATGGATCTGTCCAACTGTCTGAGCTTATGAACTGTCAGAATCTGAGTTTTGTTGGTGTTTTTACGGCCAAAGAACCCATTAAGGTATATAATGGTCAAGACTGGGGTGTCTATATTTTTGAGAGGAAAGATAAAGTGACGGTCACGGATACAGTTGTCCACCTATCAATGGCCAGGTCAGACTTTCAAACAAGATATAATAGCGAAAGATTTTCGGATTTATTGGAGCATAATTTCGTGGATCCCAATCCGGCAAGTATCTATCAGGCCAAGGTCAAGTTGACAATACGCGCTTTAACAGATGTGCCCTCAGGTACCTATACTTCAACTACGGCAGTTATTCAGAATGGAGAAACCATGATGTATCGCGCTGAGGCAATTCCAAATATGACAATGGGAGATAATTATACAGCGCAATTTGAGTATATTCTTCCAAATGGTTTAGAGACTAACGGTAACGTGCGTACTTACTTTGAAAATGCAAATTCGGGTCAGGCTCAATTCGAGATAGTGCACCTGGAATTGGTGATTATAAGTATGAAAGATTTGTAGTTGACTTAAATTCCTTATTTTCGTTGCCACTCATTATGATTCAAAAACTGTCCATAGTCATTCCTGCCTACAACGAGGAAAAAACCATTCATCTGATTTTGAACAAGATCAAAGCGGTTAAGTTGGTAAATGACATTCAAATGGAATTGATTATTGTCAATGACTGTTCATCTGATAACACTAAGGAGGCCATTGAAGCTTATATGGCATCTAATCCGGATATGAACATTCAACTATTCAGTCAAGAAGTAAATAAAGGTAAGGGAGCCGCTTTGCACAAGGGAATAGAATTGGCCACAGGAGAATATTTAGTCATACAGGATGCGGATTTGGAGTATGATCCTGAAGAGTATAACAGGCTGCTTAAGCCCATTGTGAACGGGTTTGCAGATGTGGTATATGGTTCTCGTTTTCTTGGAGGGAATCCTCACAGAATTTTGTTCTACTGGCATTCTCGCGGGAACAAGTTTTTGACCAATTTATCCAACATGTTCACCAATCTGAACTTAACGGATATGGAGACTTGTTATAAACTTATGAATACGGAAATAGCTCAAAGCCTTAAGCTAAAGGAAAAGCGTTTTGGTTTTGAACCTGAAGTGACAGCCAAGTTATCGCGTGTTCCAAACATCCGAATTTATGAAGTAGGTATTTCATACTATGGAAGAACCTATGAAGAGGGCAAAAAAATTGGTTGGAGAGATGGTTTTAGAGCCATCTGGTGTATCATGAAGTACAATATCTGGAGCAGAAAGTAAGTCCCTAAGCGAATTTCTTCTTAATGTCCTCAATTTCCCCTTTCGGAATGGCATCAATCAATGTCTGAGTATATGCTGTTTTAGGATTGGCGTAAATTTCATCTGCAGACCCCATTTCCTCAATTTTCCCTTGATTCATCACAATCATGCGGTCACTCATGAACTTAACAACCGATAAATCATGTGAGATGAAGATGTAGGTGAAGCTGAACTCATTTCTTAACTCATTCAACAAGTTGAGAACTTGCGCCTGTACAGACACATCCAGAGCGGACACAGACTCATCACAAATTATAAATTGAGGTTTCAAAGCTAAAGTTCGCGCGATACAGATGCGTTGTCTTTGTCCACCTGAAAATTCGTGCGGATAACGATTAAAATGCTCGGATTTCAGCCCCACTTTTTCAAGTAATTCATAGACATGCTGGCGCCTTTCTTCATGACTGTTATACACATTGTGTACCGTCATTGGCTCCAAAATCGCACTTCCAATTGTTTTCCTTGGATTCAAAGAAGAGTAGGGGTCTTGAAAAATGATTTGCATGTCCTCTCTCAGCGGTCTCATTTGTTTTTGAGAGTAGTCACTGATGTCTTGTCCTTTGTAAATGATTTGTCCATCAGTGGGTTCGATGAGCTTAATGATGGTTCTGCCCAAAGTAGTTTTACCACAGCCAGACTCTCCGACAAGCCCCAGAGTCTCTCCGGGGTAAACATTAAAACTCACATCATCAACCGCCTTCACAAAGCTGGTGGGTTTCCCAAGAAAGCTTGTCCCACTTACAAAATGCGTTTTAAGATTTCGGACCTCCAGCAATGGTTCTTTACTGTAAATAATGTCGTGACGGGTTTTTCTTTCTTCGGGAGTTACAACTAAGTCGTTCACCAGCTCGTCTACCGACCTGTGTGTTTCAATGATGCGCCCATTCTCGTCACGCTTCATAAAATCCGAAACAGTTGGTAACCAGTGCAGACGCTTATCCAGTGGCGGTCTACACGCCAATAAACCTTTGGTATATGGATGCTGCGGATTGCTAAAAATATCTAGTACCTTGCCTTCTTCCACCACGCGACCTTTGTACATAACCACTACTCTGTCTGCCAGCTCAGCGATTACACCAAGATCATGTGTAATGAAAATAATCCCCATTTCGTGCTTTTTCTGTAGGGATTGCATCAATTCCAAAATGGTTTTTTGAACTGTTACATCCAGGGCAGTGGTGGGCTCATCAGCTATCAAAACAGATGGGTTACAGGACATGGCCATGGCAATCATCACACGTTGCTTTTGACCACCTGAAATCTCGTGAGGATAGGCCTTGTAAATTCTTTCCGGGTTGGGAAGTTGAACTTCTTTAAACAACTTAAGTACCAACTTTTTGGCCTCTTTTCGTCCCAGTTTTTGGTGCAACTGAATGGCCTCCAAGACCTGATTACCACAAGTAAATACTGGGTTTAGAGAGGTCATCGGTTCTTGAAAAATCATAGCCAGGTCGTTGCCGCGATATGATCTCATGTCTTTTTCTGACAGTTTCAAGAGATCAACTGCCTCTTCCCGACCATGGTAAATAATCTCTCCGTTCGTAATTTTGCCAGGTGGATTTGGGATTAACCGCATGCAAGATAAAGAGGTGACCGATTTGCCAGAGCCCGATTCTCCCACAATGCCAATGGTTTCTCCTTTATGCAGAGTAATGCTCACATTATTAACGGCTTTCACATGTTCGTTGTCCGTCCTAAATTCTGTGACCAGATTCTTAATATCTAATAGTGGCTGCATAAGCCCCTAAAAGTAGCACGAATTATTGATATTGGCAAGCAACAGCAAAGCATTCAAGCCGATTACCTCAATCAGATGTGTGACCTGCGGTGAATGTCTATCGAGATCAATGTGTCGCCTGGAAAAACGTTAATTTCTATGAGTGAACGACCGTTTAATGGTAGCACCCAATTTTGAAAAGACGGGCTTTCATACAATGTGCCATTAAAACTTGTTAAGTGGGTTGCAATTCCAGCCAGAATGGAGTCTTTATTGACAAAGTTGCTAAACTCAATGACCGCACTCGACAGAGTTCTTTCATGTAATTCGTAGCTAATACTGCGATCGTATAATTCAAAGTCGAATAGTTGATCTTGAAGAGACTTGTTTGATGGCACCAGAGTGCTATCAATTGTCAAATCAGGTAAAATGTAGTCGATTAGATGAGAACTGTCAAGTGCCATTACCTCTGTATAGAGCGGACCGCGCGTTTCAACTGCATCTGTTTTTTCAGCAGGATCACCAAGCTTTTTGTCTTCTGAGGAACAAGCCATCATACAGCAGCACACCAAACTGAACATCAATGCCCTCATGATTCAATAATGTAATCATCATGGATGAGCGGTTTTCCCATAAACCTCAGTAAGAGCTGAATAACCGTCACCACATCTTTTTGGCAATAAACGGCAATTCTTTCCAGATCTTCTTCTTCATAATACACCCGAGCCACATCCGCACCACTGATGTCGTCTTTGGGTGTTGGAATTTTGAAAATATTCGCGAGAAGATTTAAGGAAGTGAAGTGCTTGAAATCTCCAAACTTCCACAGCTCCATAGTGTCTATATGATTGATTTCCCATGGTTTTTTGCCAGCGGTATCTAGCTTGTTCGGAAGTCGCATCCCATTGATAAGGAGCCTTCTGGCTATGTAGGGGAAGTCAAATTCTTTGGCGTTATGACCAGCGAGCATGTGTTGAGGTGAATTGTAGTAGGAATTGACCAAATCACAAAAACCTTTGAGAACTGCCTTTTCGTCATGGTCGCAAAACGACTTCAATTTCACAATGGTTTCGCCTTTCTGTTGTGCTACCAGACCAACTGAAATACATACAATCTTACCAAACTCCGCAAAGATTCCTGCTTTTTCATATGCTTCCTCGGCAGAGATGCCATCTCGTTGTTGAAAATAACTGGATTTATGGTCCCAGAGTGCTTGCTTGGCCTCATCCATATCGCCATAGTTGTAGACCTCCGGAACAGTCTCAATGTCTAAAAACAATATGCGTTCTAAATCTAAGTTGTTGAGCATTTATTGAATCATTACACCTTTTAGGTTGAGCACGGGAACACTGACAAAGTTTTCTTCCTTGATGCTCTCAGCCATAAAGATATACTTCTTATCGTAAATGAGTTTGCCTTTGTAAAAGCTCACCCAATATTCATTGCTCAAACCAAAAATGTCCTCCATAATAGGTTCAATTTTAAGGAAGCTTTTTGGCTCTATAAAGTCCCTGAAATGGCTCAAAGATGAGGTTTTGAAATTCTTCCCTGTGGTATGGTCAACACCATAGCCCCGTGAAGATACCAGAATGTTGTCTAAACGATCTTCTCCCAAATTAACCAGGTACGCAAACCACTCCTGCCCACCGATTTCATTTGTTTCCGGTGCAATAACCATGGCCAAATCTTCCACTTTGGGAATGATGATGTCTTTTTTCATGAAACCCTATTTTTCAATCATGGCAATGGCTGCCTCAATATACCAATACACATCTTCAGGATGGTCTGAGTCAAGTTTATCTCCTCGATAGTAGCCCGTTCGCACAATTACAATGTCGTGATTGGGCACACAAATAATGTATTGCCCGCGAATGCCACGTGCATAGAAAACATCATGACCTTCATAAGAGGTAATCCACCAGCTTAGGCCATATTTGGTGTTCTTATCACCTTCTTCGGTTTTAAGGTTGGCAGGTGTAATGCTCTCCCTCACCCATTTTTCAGAAACGATTCTTTCTCCTGCCCACTTACCTTTATTGAGAAACAGTTGCCCGATTCTGGCAAAATCTCTTGTGGTTGCATACACACAACAAAATGTCTTTTCATGCCCGTTTCTTTCATCCAAATTCCACAGAGCGTCAGAGGTACAGCCCAAAGGTCCCCAGAGTTTCTCACTTGCATAGTCGCTTACAGTTTTTCCGGTAGCTTTTTCAATAACAAACCCAAGAAGCTGAGTATTGCCACTCATGTACCTAAAGACTTTCCCAGGTGTTTCAACCACATCCTGTTTGTCCATTAGCTTTTCCAAATCCCAACCATAGTAGGCTTCCGTATTGTCGGAAAATGGACTGGCACTTTCATCCCAATTTAGTCCCGAAGACATGGTCAATAAATGTCTAATGGTGATGTCTTCTTTACCATCGCTGTTATAGCTTTTCACAAAGTCACCAACCGGCTGATCAATGCTCTTAATTTTTCCTTCATCAATAGCAATGCCAATTAGGATACTTACTATGGATTTCGCCACGCTAAATGAATTGGTCGTACTATCCTTAGTATGGTTGGCATGCTCTTCCCAGTAATTTTCAAAGTATAAACTGTCGTGCTTAATAATCAGGTAGGATTCTGTGTCAATGCTCTCAAATCGTTCAATGTCCTTCGGTCTCAGGTCATTTTTGGCGTATTGGTGATGTGTGTTCCATTCCACGGGATCAGTGGCTTTAACCACTCTGTTTTCGAAGGACTCATAATTGTGAATGCCCGGAAGCAATCTGGCTTTGAAAAGTGTGTTGGCCATGGCTCTGTACAAGTGGAATTTGCCCGAAATAATGATGTACAAATTCACCGAGACAATGATCGAAAGAATTGTCCACCCAAAGACCTTGAAGATCTTTTTCCACGGTATTTTGCGCATTCTATAAAAGGGCATGTATGAGTATAACGGTGTTTTTGATGAAAACGTTCCTAAATTATGCCACAAAAGTAGTGGATAATCGTTTCGGGTGGATAAATACTTTCCTCACACAAGCTGGAAGTCAAATAATTTCGACAGATGGGACTTTAGTTTATCTTTCACCTCTGTCATTTCTACCGCTTGTCCCAACTCCTGTTGAAGACTTGTAACAGCTTTGTTTTGAATTCCACAAGGCACAATATGATTGAAATATGACATATCGGTATTGATGTTGAAGCCTATGCCATGCATGGTAACCCATCGACTGCATTTTACGCCCATGGCACATATTTTTCTTGCTTGAGGGGTGTCCGTATCAAGCCAAACACCTGTTTCACCAGAAGACCGTGTTCCCTTTAAACCGTATTCGGCCAATGTTAAAATCACAGCCTCTTCAAGGTAACGCAGGTATTTATGAATGTCATTGAAGAAAAAATCCAGATCTAAAATGGGGTAGGCAACAAGCTGTCCGGGACCATGATATGTGATGTCTCCACCTCTGTTGATTTTGTAATATGTGGCATTGATTTGGGCTAAAAAGTCATCCGTAATCAACAAATGTTCTTTTTTACCACTTTTTCCTAATGTGTATACGTGTGGGTGCTCGCAGAAAAGCAAATGGTGCTGGGTTGTGGCAGGTTCGGTATTGTTCCGTCGAGCTTCCAGCTTTAAGTCGACATTGGCTTTAAACAATTGTTCCTGATAGTCCCAGGCTTTTTTATAGTCTATGAGTCCCAGGTCTTTGAATTGGACTTTTTCCATCAGAACTTTGACAACTCTCCCTTTAAGAAGTCTATCACTTCAATTTCAACCGCATCAACACCATTGAGTTCAGATAAGTACCAGCTCATCCAATCCCCAAGATTGATCAGATAGATTTGTCGCTCCAGTTTATTATTTCCCTTTGCCCATATCGTATTAACATGTGCCTTTTTAGACATAATTTCGGTGCAAAGATCCATTCGTTTGGCAGTGCGCTTATGATCGTCTTCTGTCCTAAATAGGAAAACTTCATACTCACTTTTTCCACCACCCCATCCAACAAGCTCGTTGTGATTCATCTCTGGTAGAACATGGTGCCAGCACAAAGCCTTTGAATTTTCGTTCAGTTGTTGACGGAGTCTAATAATGACGCCTTCATAACCTGCCTCTGCATACAAAATGGCAGTTTTAGACTGTGCATTTTCTGCCATTTGCCGTGCCAACTGCTTGATAGATTCTTGTTCAGAAACGATTAAATCAATGGCGGGCTCTACAGCCGACAAATAATTTCCTGAGGTAATTTGATAATGCTGCATTAATCTGAATAGCTGTACCATTGAATAGCCCAGGCAGGCTCTTGGAGGATTGCCACCAGGAACAATTATATGATTGAGGCCATGTTGTTCTGCCAAGTCTTTAACTACACCTCCAGAAGTGATACATGCAACTTCAGCGCCTTTCTCAAGAGCTAGCTTCATAGAACTCAGCGTTTCTTCTGTATTGCCGCTGTATGAAGATACAATGACTAATGTGGATGAATCAACAAAATTTGGCAAGCCGTAGTCACTATTGATAAGAATGGGGATCTGAGCTTCTTCCGAGATGATATCTGAAACGATTTTACCGCCAATTCCCGAGCCGCCCAAGCCCGTAATCACTATGTTTTTGATCTGGCGATCGTGAGGTTTGAGTACTGCTCTATTGGCAATTACAATGGCTTCTTGCAACTGTTTGTCAAAGCCTTCAATTAACGTTTTCATCAGCATAGGGCGTAAATTTACGAAATACCCCCCATAAGGTTACAGTCATTTTTATGTTGAACAAACGAGATTCTTATTTGGCATAAAAATGATCGATAAAATCTGTATTTTCAAGCTCAATTTAAACTCAAAGATGATGACAAAGTTTTTAGTGATTTACCACGCACCCGCTGAAATGATGGCCAAAATGGGGACAGCTACTCAAGAGGAAAAAGAAGCTGGGATGAAAGCCTGGATGGACTGGAAAGCCAATATGGGAGATGCCGTTCTCGATTTTGGAGCACCATTGATGCCAGGAACAATGGTTGATGCTGATGGGAGTACTGCCTCAGCCAATAACGATAACACCGGCTATTCCTTGATTCAGGCCGAGAACATGGAAGCGGCTCAGGAAGCTTTAAAAAGCCACCCTCATTTGCAGTGGGGACCAGGATGCAGAGTTTCGGTTTACGAGTGCATTAATATGGGGTAAATAGTCAGTTTATCAATTCAGGAGGACTTGTAAGACCATTAAAAAGTCCTTCACAAATCGTATCTTTAGTCGCTTCAAAAAAGTGCTATGAGGATATTTTTATTGTTGTTCGTTGTTGTAGTTGGGAGTCAGGCCTTTGCACAGAAGATAGATTCCCTTTGGGTCAAGGCGAACTATACCAAAAGCGAACATTTCATTAAAATGAGAGATGGAGTGAAGCTATACACAATTGTGTATGCGCCCAAAGATCAATCTCAAACCTATCCATTTCTGATGAATCGTACTTGCTACAACATCAGCTCGAAAAATGGATATCAGATTGTGGGTCAACCATCTGAAGCTTTGATTAGAGACAAGTACATCATTGTATATCAAGATGTCCGCGGAAGGTATATGTCGGAAGGTACTTTTGATAACATGAGGCCCAATATTCCGGGCAATAAAAAGAAGGATATTGATGAGAGTTCAGATACCTACGATACCATTGAGTGGTTGCTTAAGAACATCAAAAACAATAATGGAAAAGTGGGTCAATTTGGAATTTCCTATCCGGGATATTATACCGCTGCAGCATTGCCAGATGCACACCCTGCCTTGGCCGCGTCTTCACCACAAGCACCTATTTCAGATTTTTTCTTTGATGATTTCCATCACCATGGGGCTTATTTGCAAAGCTATACCCCCGCGTTCGCTGTTTTTGGTTACCATAAGGATAGCTTGACCAGGGAAGGCTGGTTTGGAGAGGAGATCATGAGGTTGTTTAGCTTGCCAGTGATGGACGGCTATGAGTTTTATTTAAAACAAGGGCCCTTGAAAAACATCACTGATAAGTTTCATCATGATAATTTCTTTTGGAAACAGATCATAGAACACCCCAATTACGATGAATTTTGGCAAAAAAGGTCTATCCTACCTCATTTAAAAGATGTCGATCATGCCGTTATGACGGTTGGTGGTTGGTATGATGCTGAAGATTTGTATGGCCCACTGAATATTTATAAAAATCTGGAAAAAAATTGTCCAAAAGCTCACAATATGCTAGTTATGGGGCCATGGATGCATGGCGGTTGGGCAAGAGAACGCGGACAACAAACAGTGAATCACATTTATTTTGGTGATAGTATTTCAAGTTATTATCAGACTCAAATTGAATTGCCATTTTTCCAGCATTATTTAAAGGGGCAAACGCATAGCTTTCCGGAAGCTCATGTATTTGATACCGGCGTCAAAGTTTGGAAACAGTTTGATCAATGGCCACCACAAGCCGAAACCACTCAGTTTACATTTGGTGAAAATGGCAAGTTGTTGATTAACTCAACTGCTCAACCCGATCTGACATTTTCGTACTACAGTGATCCCAACAAACCTGTGCCATACCGGTCAGAAATAGAGGGTCTCACTTTTACGCCACGTTTGTTTATTACGGATGATCAGCGACATGCTTCAAAAAGACCAGATGTGCTCACATTTGAGACTGCGGTTCTGGAAGAAGATTTGACCATTGCCGGAGAAATTTTGGCGGATCTCATGGTATCTACGACTGGTACGGATGCAGATTTTATCGTGAAACTGATAGACGTATATCCAGTTGACCATGAAAATTATGAGCACAACCCGGAGAATGTGAAAATGGGTGGATACCAACAACTGGTCAGGCATGAGGTTTTTCGGGGACGTTTTAGAGAGAGTTATGAGAGTCCTAAGCCTTTTGTCGTGGATGAACCAACTCAGGTTAAATTTCCACTTCAAGACATTCTTCACACCTTTAAAAAGGGTCACAAGGTCATGATTCAGATTCACAGCACATGGTTCCCTTATATTGATCGAAACCCGCAGAAGTATGTTCCCAATATCTACAAAGCTGAAGAAAGTGATTTTATACCGGCGACTATTAGAGTCCATGGTGCTAGTAAGGTGAGTGCTGGCGGAGATGTAGTGGAGTAAGGTTATTTCTTCCAATGGCTTTCAACCTGCAAAAGATTACTAGCCTATACCCCTCAAAATGATTTAGACACCTTTTATCCAATTGTTGTACAAACAACACTAGAAGAGCGTATCTTTGCGTCAGAAATGAGGTATTTTCTGGTCATATTTTCTTGTTTAATTGGACTTGCAGCCGTGGCTCAGCCTGGCTCATCTGGATTTGATGGAGAAATTTTTGGTAGCATTAAGGACAAGGAAAGCGGACAAAACCTTGAATATGTTCTGGTAAAAGCCTTGAACTCAAAAGACTCCAGCATGGCAGCAGGGGTTGTTTCGGATGATAAAGGTGGCTATTCTTTGAAAATTGATCAACCGGGCACTTACATAGTCAAGTTTCAAGTGGTTGGTTATCAAGCCCTGTTTAAGGGACCATTTGAGATCAATCAGGCAAACAACGTTGCCAATGTGGATGTAAGTCTGTCATCAAATGATGTATTGGATGGAGATTTGGTGATAAAAGGCGATAAACCATTAGTGACCTATGAATTGGACAAGAAAATTGTAAATGTCGAAGATCAGCAGACCAATGCTGGTCAAACAGCTGTTGAAATACTGGCGAATGTACCGTCGATATCTGTTGACAATGAAGGTAACGTGATGCTCAGAGGCAGCGGTAGTTACACTTTGCTGATCAATGGCGTGCCAACAACAATGGATGCCAGTAATGCGCTGGCATCTATTCCTGCAAGCTCAATAGAGAATATTGAGATCATCACGAACCCTTCTGCCAAATATGATGCGGAGGGAGCTGCCGGAATCATCAATATCATCCTCAAAAAGAAAAAGCTGGATGGCGTATCTATGTTGCTGAATGCCAATGTTGGGAATTTCGAGAATTATGGAGGAGATTTCGCACTAAGCATTGGGAAGAAAAAATTCACGTTCAATATTTCAGCTAAATACAATAATCGAAACAACCCGAGAGACATAGATAAGAATAGAACTATGTATTTGACCTCCGGAACCACCCGTATTAAGTCTGATGGAGAAGGCGCCTGGAAACGCAGTAATTATGGGGTTAATGCCGAAATTCAATACGAACCAAATTCCGGACATCAATTCATTTTGTCAAGTAATGTGGATCGCATGAATATGGTGCCATTTTTCTATCTTACATTTAAAGAATATGACAATGAGGTGCTGCAGTCGACCTATGAAAATCGTCAGAACAATATCATCGACATGAACAGCATGACCACAAGTCTGTTCTATCAGCTCCGAATTAAAAGAGACCGGAATCATACCTTAACGCTTAAAGCCATTAATAGCTTGAAACAGGTGGATCAATTGGATTCTGCCATGTTTTATGATTTGAATGGTAACCTGACTGGTGGCACAAAGTACACGGAGGTGGGCCCTGCCAACTTCAATCGTTTCAATATTGACTACGCGCGTCAGATGAAAAAAATAAGTATTGAGACAGGTGCACAGGTTCAGCTTGGTTACAGCGCAGATGATGGGAAGAACTACTATCTCGACTCGGCTACGCAAGATTTTATTTTAAATCCGGCATTGACCTCTAATGTTGACTATACAAGAGATGTATATGCCGGTTATGGCATTGTGAAAGGAGGCTCAGATAAAATGACTTATCAGCTAGGTTTGCGCTCAGAATATACGTATCGTACGGTTGAAGCGGAAAATTTTTCAGATTTCGCTACGATAAAACGCCTGGACTGGTTCCCCTCTGCCCACTTTTCCTTCAATTTGAGTAAGAACAACCAGATTTTAACCAGCTATTCAAGAAGAATTCAACGACCAAGGAGTTGGTATTTCGAGCCTTTCATTACATGGGAAACGGCCTTCAACGTAAGAAGTGGGAATCCGGATTTACAACCAGAGTATATCAATAGCTTGGAATTTAATTACATCCGTCAATTTGAAAAGGATGGGTTCTATAGCATAGAAACATACTACAAGTACACTCAAGGTGTCATCCAAAGAGTGTCAACCACGTATCAGGAAGATGTCATTATCACGAGACCTTACAATATCGGAAATACCAGTGCCATCGGGGTGGAGCAGTCGCTTCATTTGAAACCAAAAAAATGGTGGGAAGTGAATACCGGGCTCAACTTATTCTATTTTGCGCTCAATGGTGATGTAGAGGACATTCCTTTTAGCAATAACTCTTTCAACGCCAAGATCAGGCTAACCAATACTTTCAAATTTGGTAAAGGCTGGCAAACCCAGTTAGTAGCTACCTACGATAGTCCAACGGCTACCGCGCAAGGTGATCGCAAAGGGTTTTATCAGGCAGATTTGTCTCTCAGGAAAGCCTTTTCAGAAGGCAAATACGCCTTAAACTTTCAGGCGACCAACTTCCTGTTCAGTCAGGTAGATCATGTGACCATTATTACGGAAGATTTGAATCTGATAAGAATCAACAAAAACAAGGCACCACGTTTAACCTTGACCTTCACGATGAAACTCAACAACTATCAGAAGGTGCTCTCCAAGCATGACGCAACAGACGATTTCTAGAGAATTTTGTATCTTTTTGGGGCAAAAATTCCAAAAGTGTCTAATCAGGATTTAAATATTGTTCCACTTCCATGTTCCGTAGGCGACTCTATGCTTAAAGAACAAAATGCTTGTTTTTCTTGCAGCAATTGCGATAGAAAAGTGTTGGATTTAAGGGGTAAAAACGCTGAAGAGATACAGACGGTTCTTGCCAATCAAACCGAGACATGTATCATGATCGACGACAATCGGGACCCTTATCATGATCATCAGAAGATTCACAGATTGAGGGCATTTTTAGTCGCTTCAGTGCTTGTTTTTGGAAGTACACTATATTGTAATGCCAAAGAGCTCAACGACAATCTTTTGGGTAGATATGAGATTCTTGAGAAGGACACAAGTGAGTTATACGGTTTTCAGTTTCGAATTTTTCCAAGATTTAAACGATCCTATGGAAACAAAAGACGGGGCGGTTTTATGCCGGAAGAGTCGGGATGGCGTGAGGGTAAGATTTTAAAAGAAATTGATCGAGTGACGGTTTCCTGCGATTCGCTAAATTTTAAACAGACTCTGGATGACATATATGTTGATGAGAACGGCTGGTTAATGCTGAACCTAAGTGATTTGCCAGTTGGCGATACCAGTTTAGAATATTCCAATGAGGCCATATTGGTATTTGAATTTCCAGGATATAAACCAGTTCGGTTTCATTTGTCGTATCTCCAAAAAGGCATGAATAATAGCAGGTACATTTTCCGAGAAAATCAAAGAGAGCCCCGTTTTAGAAGACGTATAGGAACATATATATAAGCCGTGAAAAAACCATTCATTCCCATACCATGTAGCGTAAAGGCGACTTTATTGGAAAGTCAAAATGGCTGTACAATTTGTAAAAACTGTGATACGCAGATTCATGATTTGACACAAAACACGGATGCGGAAATTGAGGCATTTAGAGTTGATAATCCGGAAGCCTGTGTAAGAGTGCAGGATACCTCTATGGATGTGCTAATGGACCACGTCAATATTGCCCGTCTCCGAAACTTTATCCTTGCTACCGTGATGGTTTTTGGAACGCAGTTATATGTGAACGCCAACGAAATAGAATCTCGGTTACTGGAACAGTATAGCGTGTTGATAGACGACTCCGTTAAGCATGAAGGCGTCTTTGTTTTGTACGATCATAGAAAGTACAAACGAATTAAAAAGGTAGGAAATGCAAAACTCGTATGGATAGATGATAAAACAGGTGAAGAAACTGAACTGCATGACTTTTATATTGATTCTGAGGGGATGTTTCATTTTGATACTGCCCAATTTGAGAAAGGGGAACTAGGTCATGTCTTGAGAATAGAAGTTGAGGGATACATGTTTTATTTTCTTTATTCAAAAGAACTTTCAGCTCTGAAAGGAAAGAAACTGTATCTTGACTCGAAGAAGTGGATGAGAAAGAAATATAAAAACGTCCGTATAGGGAAATTTTAAAAAGAAAGAGATGAAAAAAATAATGTACCCATTATTCGGGTTAATGTGTGTAGCAGGAGCAATGGTGTCGTGTGGAGATGATAAAAACGATGAAAAAAGTGAAGATAAGGAAGACAATAAA
Organism: Bacteroidia bacterium; assembly: GCA_030433115.1. Lineage (GTDB taxonomy): Bacteria > Bacteroidota > Bacteroidia > Flavobacteriales_D > JAUILH01 > JAUILH01. Next base: position 86,040 of record JAUILH010000001.1, read on the forward strand.
GTCACACATGTGTTCACGGATCAGGATAAGGCCCTTGTAAAAGGTAATTTTTGCGATTGCATGGAAGAACACAATGATGTACGCACCTGTGAGAAAGAGATGCAAAAAGTCCTGGATGATCTATCCGACACTTACGAATTAAATGATGTCAACAAACGTGAGTTGTTTCGATTAGCTGGCGAATGGGGTAGAGAGGGCTGTTAGACAATATCTCGATAATTAAAAAGCAGATATGAAAAAATGGATAGGTTTACTTGTGCTGATGACCACATTTGTGGGACATGCACAGTCTGAGTTGGATACGTACTTTTCTGAAGCGAAATTCCCATATGTAGCCCCCACAACTATTCCGGTTTCGGAGAATGAAGTTGATTTATTTCATGCAAAAACGCTTAAAAAGCTTGATCAAGAGCTGGTAAAGGGTTTTTTAGACAAGGAATTTGATGGAAACAAAAGTGCCATGTATGGTCTGCATCATATCAAGATTTCTGAATCTATCAGTGCCTGGGTGGTACTCAATTTAGGTCATAAAGCAGACAACGGGACATACCAATCAGCCTATTATCAAATGATTATTACGAGTAATAATGACCCCAAACTGATAATAGACATTTCATGGAATAATGTGCAAGAAGCCAATGAAGCATATGGAGATCCCGAAACCAGAACCAAGTTTGTAGGAAAATATGACTTAAAGGGAGATCTTATCTTGGAATATCCCAGAGTGTTTGACTATTTATCTAATGAATCTTGGGAAGGAGATTACAGAGAATACAGCATTAAAACGTTCGAGCAAGTTATCAATGAAGATGAGGAAGGGTATTAGGCTTTCTTATCCAAATGTTTGCCCAACTTAACCAGAGATTGATCCCAAAACTGAGCGTAAAACTGGAGCCAGTGGTTGATTTGTGTCAGTGGTTCCGCATTGGCTTTGCAAAAACGTTCTCGTCCCTGCGTGTGAATCTCAACCAATCCAGCTTCTTCCAGAGTTTTAATGTGTTTGGTCACACCTTGTCGGCTAATCTCGAAATTAGATGCAATTTGGGTAATGGGTAGGGCCACACTGGCTAAAATTAAGGCGTGAAAAATTTCACGCCTTGTTGGGTCCGCAATGGCTTTGAAAATGCGATTTGTTCTCTCTGACATGGGGCTAATTTAGAAATTTCTCTAACTCGGAAATACAATCTGCCCAACCACCACTGAAACTATTGAACATGGCAACCGCACTGTCGCCAGGATAAGCAGATATTCCGGAATGTTCCAGTATGAGTTTGGTCGAATCGCCCTGTTCAATTAGCTCCCACTTAACCGTGGTAACGGTGTCTGTATTTTCAACCACCCAGGTATACACCAAAGTATATGGATCGGCTTCTTTAATTTCCCCGGTAATGCTGATACAACCCTTCTCCTCAGAGGCGGTGAAAGTATATTGATAACCTTTTTGAGCCTTAAAATCAGCTTTAATAAACCAGCTTGAAATTTCCTCCTCTTTTGAAATGGCATCCCACACTTTACTGATAGGGTGGTTAAATACATGTTCTTTTTTAATACAATCTTCCATACTATTTTTATTTTATGCAACTTTATGGTTGCAAATATAGGAAAAGATTTTAATTGGCAACATTTTGGTTGCATAAATAGTTTTAATCAAATTCTACAGCAGACTTTCGGTTTGGGACACGAAATTTTTAGAAACCGGAATTTCCTCTGAATTAATAAAGACAGATGAAGATTTTACTTTGGTGATGCGTTGTATGTTTACGGTATAGGAACGGTGGACCTGGACTAGATAGCTTACTTGACATTCCTCAAGAAAATTCGTCATTTTTGACCTGATCAGATACTTACTATCTGTGGAATAGATTTCGAGATAGACGTTATCTGATTTGATGTAAAGAATGTCATTGAGTTTAATTTTGAGGCGATCCACTCCTGATTTAATGACGACTTCATCTGGTTGAATCTGTCTGAACTTTTCAAGTGCGGTCACGATCTCATCAGTTTCAAATGGCTTTAAAATGTAGCCAATAGGTTCTGTATCAACCGCCTCTTGTACCGTTTTTTTATCAGAAAATGAGGTCAGATACATGAAGGGGATATTTTTTTTCTTGAGAACACGGCCTATATTGATTCCCAAATCGTCTCCTAAAAGGCGAATATCCAGGAATGCGTAATCCGGGGGCATGTCTTCTATCGCGTAAAGCGCATCTTCTTCATTGGAGCAAATAGCTGGCACATTGAAACCCTGAGCTTCAACAATATCGCTTAGATGTTCTGAAATGAGGGCGTCATCCTCCACTATGAGTACATTTTTTTTCAAGCAGATTTAAATTTAATAATTGCTGTGTATCCATTTCCAAATGATTCTGTCAAACTACCCCTCAGCTGCCGTTTTACAATAGCATGAATAATCTTTTTGCCTAGACCATCATTTTTAATGACCTCATTCACTTTGTTTCCGTTATCCGCATAGGTAAAAGTGAACATATTGTTTTCTTCACGAATAGAAATGTCAATTATACGATTCCTTGTATTAAGCTCCCAAGCGTGTTTGAGTGAGTTGTGAATGAGTTCATTTAATACCAGACCGATCGCTTGGGCACTTTCTATAAATAAGTGTCTTTTTACTACAGTCTGATTAATGCGGATGGTATTATCTATCTTGAGACTGTTGACAATCACAGAAAGATATGAAGACAATTCAATGGATTCGTATTCATCACCCTGGTACAAATGCTGATGCGCAATGGACAAGGCCTTGATGCGTTTGATGGCAATTGTAAGATTTTCCTGATCCGTTTCATGGTTTGTTTTGGATTTCTGAAGTTCCAGTAAACTTGAGACCATTTGCATGTTGTTTTTCACGCGATGATTCACTTCTTTCAAGAGGATTTCTTTGTCTTGCAGTTCTTTTTCCACTTGCTTTTTTTCCTGAGCAATTTCGGCGGTTTTTTCCTCTATAATGGTCTCTAATTTCGCTTGTCTTCTGTTGGCACGTTTCAATCGGGCACGGAAAATCATATACATCAAAAACACAATCAATGCGATACAGCCAGCATAAAACCAGGTGTTTTGATACCAATAATTGTCAACAATCACGGTCAATTTTGTCTCTTGCCAGTCTGATTGGTCATTCCTGCAACGAATTTTGAGCACGTAATCACCAGGACTTAAGTTCAGAAGTTTGATTAGGTTGAGATTGACCTTTTGCCATTCATCTTGTTGCCCGGATTGGTGGAACGTGTACTGTAATTCTGAGCTATGTCCTTGAAGCGCAAAATCGAGAACTAGTTCCAGATTATCTTCCGGAGTAAGTTTCAGAGTTTTTGAATTCTTAGATGTGTGTCCATTGACCTTTATTTCTTTTATATGCAGATATGGCCTGCTCGATTTACTGTAATTCCAATTCTCATCCAGCGTCAAGGTCGTTTCATTGGACAGATTCAGTTGCTTGTTATCCAGGATCAGAGATCCGCCTTTCATGAGGTAACTTGGCTCATACCAGCCGCTTTCGTGAGGGGCTGACAGCTTGAGTTTATAGATTTTGTCAGAAGTTGATAGGTAAATGACCTCATTGGCAAAGTGCACGCCCTGATGCACATCCAGATTCTTGAGTTCAGGAACCTGATATTCTGTAACAATCTGGTCGCCCACAATGTGTTTGAGACTGCCTTTCTCATAAATCCAGATGCCACCATTTTTGTTAGAAAAAACGAACTCAATAGTCGCGGTCATTTCAAGTTGATGGAAATGATTTACTCCAATTCTATAGAGGAAATTATCATATGTAAAGTAGCAGTCACCATGGAGTTCTCTGCTGAGATTTCTGGATTTTTTCAGGAAAGGGAGTGTTTCGGATAGAATGAATACAGTGTCGTTCTTGAGGTATTTAATGGCACCCCGATAGCTCGTTGCCCAAACACGTCCCCATTTATCAACCATGGGCGAATGGGTTTGGTATTCAACATCATCATGAGAGTGTTGGTAGGCGATTAACTGGTTGTTTTCATATACCACCATACCTTGATCATAGGATTGTAGCCAAACTTTGTCCGGACGCTCAAAACCACCGCTGAAATGGTAATGAACTTTACCAAAATCTGATGGAATCTCCATCTGAAAATAGTCATTTCCAATCTTTCTAACTGGTCCTCCGAAAGCCAAAAAGTACCAACTAGTGTCTCTAAAATGTGAGGCTTGATAAATGAAGGGAAAACTGCTCAAATTCAAATTGGGCTTAAAATGCTGCTCTGAAAACCTGACCAAACGAGATAGGTCTGAAATCCAGATATTGCCGCAGGAGTCAGTACATATTTTATGTGCGCTGTTGCTAGGAAGACCTTCACGTTGAGTGAAGCGCATATACGTTCCATTGCTCTGTATACTGTACAGACCTCCGCCATAAACAGGGACCCAAAGATGGCCGTTAAAAACCTCTAAATCGTGAACTGAATTTTCTTCGATATGGCAGACCATTCTTTGAACATGTTCACCATTTATGCGCAGAATTCCTCCAAAAAACACACCTACTACAAGTTCTCCGTTGAACTCTCTGAAACACGTGGGGAAACCAAGTCCAGCTTCTTCAAAATCGTAAAAAAGTGTGTCTGTTTTGCCCAATTTGACCATACCGTATTTAGCACCAAGCCATTTATTGCCCGCCTGATCTTCATACATTTTCTTGACATGAAACTTAATTTTGTTGTGTTTGAGTTGATTGATGTCCCCATTTGGTGTGATGATATACGCATAGTCCTTATCTGTCGATACCCACAGGGCATTATGGGAGTCAGTAGACACCATGGAAACAGCGATTTTGTTAAAGTAGTCGATTCCAAAGAATCGGCCATCATTGTATAAGTACAAACCACCTAAAGTCGAAATCCAGACCTTGTTTTGATAACACAGAATGTCTTGAATGGAACCAATTGAATCGGGTAAAACATAGCTCGTAAGTACCCTACCATTGAAGATGTCAAAATGCTTGCCACTGCCAAAATACACTTTACCATGCTGGTCGCTATCTAAACTGTGCACCCCTTGATGTGGCAGCCCATTTTTTTGAGACAGGTAGTGGATTTGGTATATGGCATTGTCCCTGCTGATATTGACGTTCACACTTGTCTCCGTTTTCTTAATTGGTTTGAACTCTGTTTGATGGAATTGAGCCACTGTGAGCTGCTGTATGCCTTTTAGTGGAGAAACAGACATGTCAATATCCGTATATTCTAAGGTAGATTGAATGGGGAGTTGCTCAAGCTTTTTCCAGCTCACATCAAAGGTTTTGACCCTGCTGGGCTGTACTTTTCCTTTGGGTATTTCAATAGGAGTCTGGCCGAATAATACAACCGACCATATGAAAACCGAAATGAAAAAAACTGTTCGCACCCAGCAAATATAGTGTTTGAGTGATGGACTGGTCTCAAGGACTGATCGATTTGATGAGAAACGGTCTTTTTTGTTGAGATTGATGAGGTTTTGACTGAAAAAGGCTGCTCAAAATGAGCAGCCTTTTTATCATTAATTCTTTTCAGGCCTATTCTATTCCTACAAACCTCCTCTCATTTCTGATCCAAACAATCTATAAAGCCATGCTTTAAATTTGAATAGCAACAAGTAGGCAACAGGAACAATTACCAATGTCAAGAAAGTTGCAAAGGTCAAACCATAAATAATGGTCCAGCTCATAGGGCCGAAGAAAATTGAGTTGTCCCCGCCAATATAAATTTGAGGATCATAATCTGTAAACAGGGTCACAAAGTTGATATTGAAACCAGTAGCCAGAGGAATCAGTCCAAGTACCGTGGTAATTGCCGTCAACAATACTGGTCTTAATCTCGTTTGTCCACCTTCAACTAATGATTCGATGATATCCGGAATAGAGTCTACATGATTCTCAGACAATCCTTTTTCTTCACGTTTTCTCTGGCGAATCAAATTGGTGTAATCTATCAATACAATGGCGTTGTTCACTACCACCCCGGCCAATGAGATAATCCCAATCATGGTCATCATGATCACAAAGTCTTGTCTGAAAGTAACCAAACCAAGCAATACACCAATGAAGCTGAATACTACCGCAAACATAATGATGGCAGGTGTTCTGAATGAGTTAAACTGAGTTACAATGATCAAGAGGATTAAGAAAACCGCAATTAAAAGAGCTGTTTGTAAGAACTCCATCTGTTCAGCTTGTTCTGCCTGTCCACCAGTGAATTCATAGGTATAGCCAGCTGCCATCATCTCTTGTCCAATAGGTGTCTTTTCAAACTCCTTAATGGCTTCTGTCATCTGTTTTACGATATCTCCGGCAACATCTTCACGTTTCAATTTAGACTGTATTCTTACCAAATCGTGTCCATCTTTTCGCTTCACAGATCCGTAAGTAGAGTAAATGGTGTTTTTCTTTTGTTTGACCACAGATCTGATAGGAATGCTCACAATTTGACCTCTGGTGTTTCTGAACACAATTTCCATGCTCATCAAGGCATCCAGGTTATTTCTTTCGGACTCAGCCAATCTTAAGTTGATGTCGTAACTATCTCCATCATACTTGTAGATAGAGACATCTTTTCCAAACAAAGCCGTTCGCATCATGCTGGCTACTTGATAGGTAGAAACTCCCATATCTCGCAGTGTTTTTCTATCCAGCTCAATAGGCAGCTCCAACTTATTGGTCTCAACGTCCATTTTAAGCTCCACCAACTCTTTCCACTCAGGGTGTTTTTTCACCCACCGCGGTTGCTTGAGGAATTTGAGTAAAGAATCGGCATACTCTAAGGTTTTACCATAGTCTCCAGGACCTTTAATTTCAATATTAATAGGCAATTCCTGGGGAGGTCCGGCAGCATCTTTATCAACCGTCACTTTTACGCCAGCAGGAAACTGCCCCTCCAGTGCGGCTTCTACTTCTCGTTTGATGTCAGACGATTTGTAGGGACCTCTGTATTGTGCTTCAGCAAATTGAACAGTAATACGCGCTTTGTTAGGGGATTCGTTCAAAGACGGTCCTTGAGCAGGATCTCCGGAGCCCATTCCCGTTTGACTGATGATGGATTTGATGATGGGTTCATCCACCTGCACCTTCTCACCATTGTCATTAACAGTCCATTTCTTTTGAGTTTTATCCTTGTATTTGGCATAAATCTCGTCGTTCACAATATCGTAAACCTTCTGAGCGGTTTTATCTGTTTCATAGATGTCTGTTCCTACGGGATGCTCGATAAAAATATTCAAATACGCAGGCTCATTTTCCGGGAACAATAGTGTTTTGGGCGGAAAAGCACCAATTAGGAAGAATGACATGAATAACAAACCGAACATGGACAAAAACAAGAATCCGGGTCTCCTGCCGTGAAGTGCCCAGGTCAGAAATCGTTTGTAGCCATTTTCAAGCTTAGGTAAGAAATTATTTCTGAAAATCCTGGTTCCTGGTCTGAAGATGAAAAGGTTGATCAAAATCAGCCCGCCAATTAAAAATAGTACGTTGGCAAACCAGATAGTTCCTCCCATCAAGGTGACAACTCCTAATGTGATGATAATACTTGCAATTAAAAAGAGGCGTTTCTTTCTGGGTTCTTTTTCCTCAATCTTCATAAAGAGGCTTGTAAATACCGGATTGATTACCAGGGCCACGAATAATGAAGATCCAAGTACAATAATCAAGGTGATTGGCAGGTATTTCATAAACTCTCCCATCATTCCGGGCCAGAAAGCCAAAGGAACAAAGGCTGCCAGCGTAGTAGCAGTAGAGGCAATAATGGGCCAGGCTACTTCACCCACACCATATTTGGCCGCTTTGATGGGAGAATACCCCTCGTCCATTAATCGATAGATGTTCTCTACCACCACAATACCGTTATCAACCAACATTCCTAGTGCTAATACAGATGAGAACAGTACCATCACATTGAGTGTGACCCCCATGGCATTCAGTATCATGAATGACATGAACATAGACAGAGGAATGGCAATTCCAACAAACAAAGCGTTTCTAAGTCCAAGGAAAAATAACAGAACGAGTACCACAAGAATGACCCCAAAAATGATAGAGTTTTCAAGGTTACTTACCCCATCTCTGGTTTTACCCGCTTGCTCATTGGTGATGGAAATATTCACTTCTGAAGGAATCCCAGCACGAGCAGCTACAATCTCATAGATTTTATCAGTGGCTTCAAGCAGGTTCTGACCAGCTCTTTTCTTAATGTCCAGCATGACAACATTAGAACCAAACTCCCTTGCGAAACTTGTAGGATCTGCATCTCCAAAGAAGATGGTATCACTGATTTCGCTGAGGAATACTTCATCACCCTGTTCCGACTTCACAATCAGGCTGTCCAGCTCTGAGAAATGTTTGAATTCACCATCAATTTTCAAAGAAACCTTTCTGGTTCCAATGAGTAAATTACCAGATGGTAGATTCACGTTTTCCGATCCAATCGCATTTTCAATGTCTCCGAAGGAAATTTCCTTGGCAGCCATTTTCGATCGGTTCAATTCAATGATCACCTTCTGTTCAGGCACACCGCGAATGTCCACATCAGAAATCTCTGGCAGATTTTTAATCTTGTCTTTGAGGATTTTGGCGTAGTCTTCCAGCTTATCGGGACCATACACATCACTGCTCAAATTCACATTTAGAATGGGCATTTCCGATACATCTGCTACAAAAACGTTGGGTTCAAACTGTAATTCGATGAAACCAGGCTCTGTTCTGGCTTGATCAACTGCTCTTTGAACCCGGTCTCTTGCCTCATCAGGTGTTACTTTAAAGTCAAATGCGATTTTGATCATACTCAAACCATCAGAAGAGGTCGATTGAATTTTGTCGACATTTTTGGTGGAGTTGAGTTCAGTTTCAAAAGGCTCTGTAATGTTGTCGCGCACAAACTTGGAGTTGGCTCCCGGATAAGGTGTGGAGACGTACACTTCCGGTACTTGAATTTCCGGGAAGAATTCCTTGGGCATGGCGTTGTAAGAGATGTAGCCTCCCAATGTAATGATCACACTGATAAGAATGATCGTTTTGACATTGTTTATGGACCAGGTACTGAGTCCAAATTGTTTCATTGCTGACTTGTCTTCTTTCATGTTCAAGTGCTAATGGGGTTATTTCAAAATTTGAACGGTATCCTTATCTGTGATGCCTTCCGCTCCTTTTATCACAATCATGTCGCCGGAGCTGATCTCTTCATGTTTTTTAATCGCAGTGTAGTTGCCATAAGAGGAGAGGCCATTCACAAACAGCTTGTTGCTGACATATTTCGACGAATCAAGCTTGCTTAGGCTGAATAGATAAGTCTCTCCGTCCTTTCCGTACTGAATGGCTGAGTTGTTAACTACGGTAGCACCAGGGAAAGCTTCATCCTTAATCTTCACTCTGGTAATCATGTTAGGAACAATTTTGCCATTATTGTTCTCAATGTCAATGTACACTTTGAAAGTTCTATTCTGAGGATTGATGTATTTACCGATTCTATTAATCTTCACACTGTCAAGTAGTGTGTCCAAAGATGGTATCTCAATTTTTACTTCAGTGTTTTCATTGATTTGATTCACGAAACTTTCAGAAATCTGTGTGACAACTGTGAGTTTCTCAAGTCCTACAATATGGCAGATAGGGGCTTGCGGTCCACCTACCTCTCCCTCGCTTGGGAAGACTTCATTGATGAGTCCGTCGAATGGCGCATAAACAGCCGCTTTTCCTGCCTGAACTCGGAGAGATTTGACGCGTTTTTCTGCCAATTCCTTTTGGTCGAATGCCTGACGGTATTGAAATTCTGTGCCAACTCCAGCTGTGTATAATTCTTCCTGCTTTTTGTAATTGTATATGGCATTATTGAGAGCAGCCTGAGCTTCCGAGATATTGCTGGCTACCACATCATTATCCATAATGGCAATGATCTGTCCTTTTTTCACCATCTGACCTTCTTCCACATAGATTTTTTTGATGGTTCCACCCATCACTGGTGTCAGCATCACGTCTTTTGGAGCCTCAATGGTGCCTTGAAGTTCTACCCAGTGGGAAAAATCTTTAACAGCAGCATTTTCAACAGAGACCTTAGGTAGCGGTACAATGTCTTCTTTTTTATCTTCCTTTTCTTCACTACCGCAAGAGCTGAGCCCCAAGCCGGCAACTAATGTAAAAATGGCAATGTGTAGTTTTCTCATGGTTAATTGATTAAATGTGAGTTTCATGGTAATGGCTTATTCGTATTGGTTGAGAATTTTATCTAGTTTGGTTTTGGCGGTTACCATGCCGTACATGGCTTGAATCAGAGAACTTCTGGATTGTTCCAGTTGCAAATCTGCCTGAGCGACTTCAAGCATGCTGGCTACCTTCTTTTGGTATTTAATGTCTGTTCTTCGTTTGATTCTTTCCGCGATTGCATAAGCTTCTTGCTCTGCGTTGTATATGTCGGTGGCACCTTGGAGCTCGATCATGGCAGCTTCATACTCCAGTTGTAGGCCTTGCTTAACCAATTCCATGTTGGCTTCCACTTTCTTGATTTCAATCTCTTGTTGTTTCACCTGTGCCGTTCTCATACCACTGGAAAAAATAGGAATGCTCAATTTAAGTCCCCATATAGTAGAAGGAAACCAGGGTTTGTCCTGAAAAAAGTCGAAATCGTTTCTCAAGGCTTGTTGCTGATGAGAGAAAAAGGCTGCAAGCGAAGGCAAGAAAGCCGATTTTTTGACGGTCAGGTTCATCTCTTGAAGTTCCTTGCTGGTCATTAAAAGTTGAAAAGTTGGGTCATTTTCCGGATTGAATGAATCGCCTGATGCAGCGCTTATTTTGGCCAAAATCATGTCAATGTCTTCGGAAATATCAATGGCTGTGTTCAGGTCCAAGCCCATCGACATTTTAAGTGACTTTAGAGCCAATTGCTTGTCGAGTGCGGCTTTCTTTTTCTGAGATTCAAGCTTTCGGATGCTTAGGTCTATCTGGTCAATAGAAGTAGAATCCATCATGCCCTTTTCCTGCATGATATTCAGATACTTTTTCAAGGCCTCATTGCTTTCTGTAATTTCATCCAGGAAGGAGATATTCTTGTTGGTAACGGCTACCATATAGTAGGCTTGAGCTACGTTGGCTCTGATCTCTTTTTTTGTTTTTTCCTGATTCTTTTGAGATAAAACAGGATACATTTTGGAGGCTTTCAGCCCGACCAAGTATGAACCATCGAATAATAGTTGAGAAACGGTAAAACCACCAGTGAGATTGAACTCTGTTCCAAACTGTACACCTACAAACTCGTCCGGACTGGCCATCGGGTTAAATGCCTGGGCAGGTATGAGGCTGGTTGGAATGTCTAAAAAGTGCTGAAAATTTCCTTCTGCAGATACTTGAGGCAAACCAATGGCTCTGAACTCGTCCACTTTGTACTCTGCCTGTTCCAGTTCCAATTTGGCCAATTTGGCTGAGGGGTTATTTTCCAGAGCATAGGTCTGAGCTTCAAGTAGCGTAAAAGTTTGCTGGGCGTTTGAAACGACAGGCAAGCATAGCAATAATAACGCGATTTTTTTCATGATTACAGATTTAACTGTTCTTGTTTAATTCTTTCTTTTAGGTAGGTAAGTCCCTTTTTACTGGCAATTCCCCGAAGGTGATAACGCACCATTTCAAAGTAGACGTTTTCGAAACGAAAATCTTTGCTGGAAAATGTTCTTCCGTCGAAAACCATGTCTACTTTATGCACATAAATCTTGCTGATGATTCTGGCGTTAAGGTTTTCTCTATACAGCCCTTCCTCAATTCCGCGTAGCAAATTATTCTCCACGCATTTTCCGATAAATTCGTCTTTGTGCTCAGACATAATTTTCCAGGCTTCAGGGTAATATTTCTCAAGATCGTAGTGAATAGATGGATGGATTTCTTTGATCATGGCACCCACGTGCTTGGTGATTTTGATCATTTCATCTATGGCATTGGCACTGGACCCTAATATTTCCAGACACTGTTTTTGTTCCATTTGACAATGTCCTGCCATTACTTTGGCAACTAAATCACCCTTGTCCGACACGTACTTATACAGTGTCTTCTTAGAAATTTTTAGCTCTCGGGCCACGTCATCCATGGTCACACTTTTAATGCCGTACCTCATAAAAACCTGCGCGGCTTGTTCAAGAATCTGGATGAATTTTTCGTCAAACATGGGGCAAATGTATACAAAAAACACACTGGAAACAAAAAACATGAAAAATGTTTCCGGTGTTTTATTGTAGATACAAGTGTATGCAACTAATTAATTCGATTCAATAAAAAAGGTGTGAAACGGACAAATGTGGGAATGAAGTGGCCTCAGGGTAAAACCCTACTCAACCTCAAACCAATAAAACACATTCTCATAAAAGTAAACATCCGAATAGGTAGGCATAGGGCCTGGGCCATATTGCTCCTGGATGTGTATGAAATAAATTCCTTTGGAATAGCTTGACAGATCAAAGATTTTTTTTGTTTGAGGAAAACGCCCACTGCTAATTTCCCGTCCCTCGGAATCTAATATCTCGTAGGAATAATAACCGCTGCGAGAGTACCTGCCGGAGTGTTGATAAGGAGGATAATGTAAACTGAGTTTTCTCCCCTTAGTGTCTAGTTGTTCGCCATTAGATTTCTGCATCAGTTCATTAAAGGGGCTATTGAATTTGGGCAATTGGGCAAGATTTGAGTGTACCCAGTCCTTTCTTCTGAACATATAAGATCGAAGAAGGTGGACCTCATCAGCCATAGATTTGTGAGCTTTGATGTTGTCTGGGAGAAAACGACTTCCAGTTTTCCAAAGATCATAGTCTGCTTGATGAAATGGCATGATTTCCATCATAAGTGAATCTGTTATTTTGCCGATATTAGATTCCGAAAACACATGTTCGATCTGCTGTAATCTTTTAATACAAGAGTCTTTATAGGCACTGGCATTGCTCAAATCTTGCCACCAACTATTGGCAAAGTAAGCCGAGTAAATGGCATTGTAAATATAAACCCATCCTGAATCAGATCTGAAAAAAGGAACATTGGTGTTAGCAAATGCCAAATCATAGTCCCATTGAGGACCAATTGAGAACTTGTAGGAATCGAAAAGACCCTGATTGACAAGGTAGAGATTCGCCAGGTAGGCATCCGGATTTTTGCTTATTTCTGATAGTAGAAAATAATCTATAAAGCTGTTGAGGTTGATTTGTGCAGAGCTTTGGTCGACCGGATCAGGAATGTCTTCCTTGAGACCATTACAGCCAAATAATTTCTCCAGGGAGATGGAAATATGGCTCAATTTTTTAATGTATTTGTTCCGATCTCGATAATCAAGTTTCCTGGTTTTAGGATATACAATTTTATAGCGCGCACCGGGTTGAAGATCATCGACGATACGCCCATAGAGAGCGAAATCAAAGTCACCATGGTCATAGCGCCCCATCTTTATCAGGAAATTGTCTTGGTAGGAGATCGATTTAATGTCAATTCTGTCAGCGCTCACCTTAACTTTCTCGCATAGCAAGTAGAGCCCTTGATATGTATTATTCCAGAACAATTGAACGTATCGGTAGTCCGGCGACCAATAGCCAAGTTGCCTCCATAATTCAAACACCAGGGCATTTCTCATGTAGCTTCCATCATAGGCCATGCTTATCAAAACGTAGTCATCTCCAGGTTCCATGCCGAAAATCGATTTGTTCGTCTCGGAATTATCATTTGTTCTAAATTCAAATTCATAGTTCTTTTTAGGGTGAAGTCTGCTGGATTTACCCTGCAACTCAATGCCTATTTTTGAAGAATCTGATACACCGCTTGACCATACTGTGTACAACAAAGCAGTCTGCTTTTTATCGGATACTGGTATCCATAACAATATGGAGGTCTGATTGTGCTGAAGTTGCGGACAATCTTAGGAACAGTATGGCATATAGAAAAGCGTATTTCACCTGTCTGAATCTGGCAAAAAAAGATACAAAAAAACAATAGATCATTCGGTTCTCTGGATTGAGGAAATTCTCCAGCCAATCATCTCAAAGTCGCTGAGGGCTAGGTCTGTTACGTATTAACATATCGCCTAATTCCCTGGTATTCCTCACTTTGCTGCTAGATGTCAGATAAACAATTCTTACATAAAATGGGAAGCGCCATTCGTTCTGCACGGAAGGAAAAGAAGCTTTCTCAAGCGGCTTTGGCATACGAAATTGGTATGGAGAAGTCCAATCTAAGCGTCATCGAGAACGGCAAGTCCAATCCTCAAATACTAACCGTCGTCAAGATCTGTTCCGCACTTGAGATTTCGTTGGATCAACTGATGAATTTTGAGTTTGACTATGTGGGGTTTAAAGAAGCCAAACCCGAGTATGAAGCAAGAAAACATAAGAAATGATCGCCGGGCATGTAGGTCTGTGAATTATATAGGAGGATTCATAAATCAGATTTGTACTTTTTTAAAATGAAATATGCATTTTTGAGTCATGCATAGGTGCCTCTTAGCTTTCTTTTTGTGTTTTCCTTTTTTAGGTTACTCACAAAACATCTCTACTCAAGATAGTCTACAACAACTGATGGATGATCCTGATATTTCAGACAGTTTGTTAATCGAGTATAGAAATGTGTATGCCAATGAAATGGACTTCACCTCCCAGAAAAGGGAAACATACATTCTCGAAACAATAGAATTGTCTAAACGAAATGGGCACATTCAACAAACAATAGAAAGCTACCATTTGCTGATTAATCTCTATACGGCATCTGCCAAATTTGAAGCCGCTTATATTCGGTCGAATGAGGTTTTAACCCTTGCAAAATCAACCAATGACAAAAGCCTGCTGCATTCAGCCCTGAGTTTATTCATGGATGTTTACTACATGCAAGACAGATACAGAGACGGTCTCAAACTGTTCTACAATAACTTACGAGATATTGACACCTCCATTCGAGATTTAGAATTATTCAGTTTGTATGATAAAGTTGCGGTTTGTCATAGTATGCTGGAGAATTCAGATTCGTGCATTTACTATCGGTATTTGGCCATTGATTTAGCAGAAGAATTAGACCACCATGCCGCCAGGGCTCATATATACCTGGGCATAATGAACGAATTAGCATATATCGGGGAGTTTAATCAGGCTGCCGTTTTTGAGGATAGGTTTTTAGAACTGATTAACCTTGATCAGGATGATATCCGAAAATCATACATGTACTATAGTTTGGGGGCCTATTATGTAAAAATTAAAAGATTCGATGAAGGAATTCATTATTTGGGCTTGGCCGACACATTGCAGATAAAATATAACTTATTATGGGACAGAGGGGAAAACTTGAAAGTGATTTCCCATGCTTATGAGGGAAAGAAGAATTTTGAATGGGCTTTTAAATACTACGCTGAATACGTTAACCTAAGGGATACCCTTAACTCCCACGAGCAGAAAAAAGCGATAGCAGAATTTGAAGAGAAGTATCAAAATGAAAAATTAGCTAAAGAAAAACTAGAGCTCTCTGAAGATAAGCGTCAGGAAGAAATGCAACGCATTCGTGCTGAAGAAGCATCCCAAAAAAATAAGAACTTGGCCATAACAATAGGCTTATTATCGGCAATGAGCTTGTTGCTTTTGGCATTCATCATATTGAGATCAAGAATCAAACAAAAGCACGAAAAACTTCAAAATGAACTTGAAAGAGCCGAAAGTGAACTGAGATTGGAAAAGGCCAGCAAATCTGCTGAAGTAAAAGCCATTAAGTCTCAAATGAATCCCCATTTTATTTTTAACGCGCTTAACTCCATTCAGAGCCTTATTCTGGAAAATGATTTTAGGAAGTCGAATAAGTATCTTGGGCGGTTTAGCAGTCTGGTAAGACATGTGCTTGAGTCTTCTGATCAGGAGTGGGTATATTTAAATAAAGAGATCGAGTTATTAGAATTGTATCTTGATCTGGAAAAATTGAGGTTTGAAAAAAACTTTACATATGAATTAGTGAATGAATTGGGTGAAGATGTTACTGAAGATGTCAAGGTCCCACCACTGCTTATTCAACCTTACCTGGAAAATGCAATTAAACATGGTTTGTTGCACAAAGCGGGAGACAAGCATTTAATGGTATCCTTTTTAAAAGAGGGCATAGACTTGATTGTAAAAGTGGAAGACAATGGTATTGGATTAAAAGCCTCTGCTCAAATGAAGGGAGAAAACTACTCACACAAATCTTTCGCAACAGCAGCGAATCAAAAAAGAATTGATTTGATTAATGAAACTCAAGATACCCATATTGAGATCCAAATAGAGGATGGAAGAGAACAAGGGACCAGTGTTACGATCAAATTCCCATCTGTGATTCAGAATTAACGATTTATGAATTCGATTCGTTGACAATGAAATATAAACTGTAACTATGCGCCATGCTGAATGCCATTATCATAGACGACGAAGAGAGGTCCAGAAATCTTTTAGAAGGTGTCCTTAACAAGTACATTCCGGAAGTAAGCGTATTGGCCAAATGTGAAGACGTGCCGTCAGGTGTTCTGGCCATCAATGAGCATAAGCCGGACGTAGTATTCTTAGATATAGAAATGCCAAAATATTCGGGTTTTCAACTCTTGGAGTTCTTTCAAAATCTAACATTTGAAATCATTTTTGTGACGGCGTACAGTGAATACGCCATTAAGGCCTTTGAGGTATCTGCCATTGACTATATTCTCAAACCCATTCAAATAGATAAATTGGAGAATGCGGTTGAAAAGCTGAAAAACAAAAAGCTGGCTTCCATGCACGACAGAATGGAAAATCTCAAGGCCAACCTGAAATCTGATTCAATTTCGCGCATAGCACTTCCGGTATCAGATGGCTTGGTTTTTATTGAGGTGAATGACATCTCTTTTCTGGAGGCCGATGGCGCCTATACCAAAGTCAACCTGAAGAATGGCAGCAACATGCTCATCAGTAAAAAGTTGCGCTATTTTGAAGACTTGTTGATTGACAGGGAGCAATTTTATCGCATTCACAGGTCCTATATTATCAATATCAACTACATCAAAAAATATAGCAGAGCAGAGGGCTACCTCACCCTCGATAACCAAACCTCAGTGCGCATTGCCAGAGACAAGAAATCCGAATTTGAGGCGTATATCGCGGATATTCGTTTGTAAACGATTCATGAGTTCAGATATACCATTTATGAAATCGGCATTTCATGCTGACTTATGAGCTTTCATCTTAGCAGAAAAAACAAGATGAAAAAATGTCTACTTTCAATTGGAATAATGTGTGTCATCGGCTATGTATCGGCCCAAACACCAGTCGCCTACTATCCTTTCAACGGCAATGCGAATGACGAATCTGGTAATGGTAATGGTGGCGTTGAAACGCAAACAACTTATACTCTAGATAGGTACGGAAATGCCAATGGTGCCGTTCAATTAAATGGAACCAATTCACATGTCGCCATTAACAATGATGCAAGTTTTTTTCCTCAGGAGGGAACAGTTTCTATGTGGTTAAACAGAACGGGTGATGGAACAGGCGCCTCAAGTGGCAGCAACTTATATGTGTATCCTTTCTTTTTAAAAAACGCAAGTGCTCAATACTTTGAAGGAGCCGCCATACTGCTTGAAACTACAGATGATGATCTACTGATATCTAACAATATTGGTTCCGGTCAGACTACTTCTATTACAGAATTGGATATTTGTCCATTGAGCAAATGGTTCCATGTTGCCATGACATTTGATTTCGATAGTCTTAAACTTTATGTGAATGGCAGGCTTGTAAATACGGTTTTTAAAGGCTATAACAATGTGTATAGCAACGATAGCTTGTACTTAGGGCAAACCAAGGAAACCTTCAATGGCATCTATGAAGGGGCTATTGATGACTTATATATTTATGATGATGTATTGTCGGATGCTCAAATTGATTCACTATTCAGACTGCCCAATGCTAACCCTCAATTAAATGCTGCCTATTATTTTGATGGCAATGCTCAAGATTCTCAAGGAAACAATAACGCTACGGTGTATGGGGCAACTCTTACCACGGATAGATTCGGAAATGCCAATCATGCTTATCAGTTTGATGGAATAGATGACAGTATTTCTTTAGGATCTGGATCTGAGTTAGCTCCTGCATACGGTTCTGTTTCTCTCTGGTTTAAATGGTATGCCAATGGAACAACCAACGGTAGTTTGAGTTATGATCCGATCATTGTAGCCAAAAATGAATCTAACGGATCTTATTATGAAGGTTATGGAATGGGAATTAATCGATCAAGTAACGAATGCTTTGCAATCAATACAGACTTTGGACCACAAAATGAGGTTTTTGGATACAATGGAATAGCTGTTGGAAACACAGCATGGCATCACGTTGTTATTGCCTACAATACAGATTCTTCGTGGCTTTATATCGATGGAGTGAATTTCGCAGAATTGGAGAAAGATTTCCTGAGTATTTTCAACTTTGCAGAGAATGTAATACTCGGAGCATCCAATCATCCAGCGAACTTTTCGTTTTTTAATGGTGCCATAGATGATGTGTTAATCTATAATTATCCTATTACGCCAGCTGAGGTTAATACACTATTCAATGCTCCCAATCCTACAATTGG
>JAUILH010000098.1 GCA_030433115.1 Bacteroidia bacterium
ATAATCACCTGCCACGGTTGGCACATAGGTTTGCGCCAGAGCTCCGGAAATTTGAGCCATCCCATTATTACAATCTAACCATTGATAGGTGGTAGCGAAAGCATCTGCTGTAAGGTTGTTATTGCTTTGTAATACATTGGTGTTGATCTGAGGTTCCACTGTAAGGTTAGTGGTAATGATGCTATCACATCCATTGCTGCCTGATAAAGTGTCCATGTAAGTGCCGCTTGCGGTGTATGAAGAACTTCCCACTGTATGGGTTTCACCAAAGCAAATGGTTAAGGAATTACTCGTGCTTAAATCTGGTCCAATGCTGAGGTTGGTTGTCACAATGCTGTCACATCCGCTAATGGCAGTTAAGGTGTCCATATAAGTGCCTGAAGTAGAGTAGGTATTGCTGCCAATTGAATAGCTTTCACCAAAACATCTGAATATATTTTGGGTTTGACTTAAATCCGGTCCGATGGTCAAATCAGTAGTAATAATACTGTCGCAACCATTCATAGCAGTGAGCGTGTCCATATAGGTGCCGGTTGAATTGTATGTATTGGTTCCAACAGTAATGGAGAAGCCAAAGCACTCATTAAAAGATTGAGAAGATGCAATTGGGGTTAAACAAATATCTGCAGTGAAGAATACAGCTGCGCCGGCATCATCAACCTCATTCAAGCTATCGGTGTCCAAATCATGTTGAAAGGCGCCGACTACTATATCATCTCCGGAAATGGCACAAGAAATACCAAATAGATCATCTTGACCACGGTCGTCCTGAGCAATTTTTTGAAGTTGACTCCATGTGCTGCCGTCATAACTAAAAACATACGCAGAACCGGCATCTGTAAGTGCATCAGTGGCATTTTCATCATGATCATCTTGTTCACTTCCCAAAACAATCAGTCCATTTTCAATGTCAACCGAGTAGCCAAAATGATCCCCGGAGTTCCTGTCACCAGCCACAATTTTTTGATCCAGATTCCATGAACCACCAACATCTCTTTGGTAGATGTAGGCAGCTCCAGGATTCATCAAACCATCATATCCTGAAGGGGCCAGGGAATCTTGTGAATAACATCCAACTACAATCCAATTGGTGTCGATAGATACGGCATAACCGAAACGGTCAAAATTTCTGCGGTCATAGTTAACCAGTTTTTTAACTTCATTCCATGTCCCCGTCCCATCTCTTTCAAAAATATAGGCGGCGCCCCCGGCCCAGTTGCTGGATGTATTGGTTTCGTTCCAGTCGTGCATGTGTGCACTGATGATCATGTAATCTCCGGAAACACCAATGCTTCCTCCAAATTGGTCACTTTGGTCTTCTCCACTGTACCCATTTGGGAAATTAATATCAGGTGCACGATCAGAATGTGTGAGTTTTTGAGTTTGTGTCCATACACCAGATATGTCTCTTTCAAACATATAAACCGATCCGGCGTGATGGATGGGGTTAAGACCATTGACATCATGCTCTTCTGTGTGGGCTCCTACGGCAATGGTACTATCATCTATCGCTACACACCAGCCGAACTCATCTCCAGCAGTTCTGTCTGATGCCACGATTTTCTGAACTTCATTCCAGGTGCCTGTACCATCTCTCTCAAAAATGTATGCAGATCCCGCTTTCGCCAGGTTATTGGCGTCATTTTCATCGTGATCTTCACCATAGGCTCCCACAACAATGAAATCGCCATCAATGGCCACCGAATAACCAAAACGATCGTAATCGTCCTGATCCGAGTTTTGGAGTTTTTGAACAAATTGCCAGGTTCCGGGACCAATTTTTTCATAGACATAGGCAGAACCCATGTTGGGATCAACCGGACCAAAGTCGTCTGCGTAAGCCCCAATAACTGCAAAATTCCCTGAAATATCAACGTCCCATCCATATCTGTCAGTCGTGTCTCTGTCGAATGCAGTGGATTTAAGAATCTCTGTGAACTGTTGTGAATGAGCCGACAAGCTGATGAAAAGTACGATTAGCAGTAGGTGTTTTTTCATGTTAGGCTAGTTAATGATAAACTTTTTGCTTTCTCCTTTGGTCGTTGTAATGACATAGACGCCTTTTGAGTAGTTATTGAGAGATAAGCTTTTTTGTTGTTGTTTAGTTTCAATAAGTCTACCGGTAATGTCTCGCACCTGAAAAGAAATGATTTTGTTAAAATGGACTTCAGTTGTAGCAGGATTGGGATAAATTTTAAGTTCTAATATATCATTTAGGTCGTCAATGCCGGTCAAATCATTACTCATATTCGGGGTAGGTCCGTCAAACTCTGAGAATGTTTGGCTTCCATTTGGAAAACGGCCGTACGATTTGTCACTAGTGGTTGCTGGATAGTCCAGAGAATCCAGTGTATTGCCATTTGGATCTATGAGGTAAACGGTGTTTTGAGAATTGGATAATTTGAAGTTAGTATGATTCTTACCCTGATAAGTCTCTTTGTCGTTCCAGAAAAGAAGGTAATCATGCGCCTCAATGATGGTTCCATTTGGAATGGTCCAAATAGTGCCGTTGAAGTTGAAGTGTGAGCCGGATAAATTGACAGGGTGGTTATTTGGATTAAACAATTCTAGCCAATCATCGTTTTGTTGAAAGTTGTCCTCAGAAAAATTGGAGTTAGAGGGCATGACCTCATTGATCAAAATGTTTTGGAAGCCATTGTCTGGAGCGAATACTGCGGTTACACTTGTATCTGTATTCGGGTTCCACATTAAAGTATCATCAGTAATTCCGGATCCCTGCCATTCAACGAATTGGTAACCAGGAAGCGGAACTGCTATCAAGGGAAGCGGCACGCCATTCATGTACGCACCATTCCACGGGTAAATGCTTGATTGAAGCCCGGGAATTTGATCATTGATCAGAATCGAATTTACCTGAACTCGTCCCATAGTTTCATCATTCACATTAACAGTAATCCTACTGGTGTCGCTAATAGACCATTTTGCAAGAACGTGTTCTCTGATTTTTCTGGGCCTTCTTTCTGCAAATCTTCTAAAATGGTAAAAAAGCGTATCCCATTGAACCAAACTAGGTATTTCCAGATTCCTGTCCGCCAGATTAGTGGCTTCTGATGGATAGCGCCAACGGTTCACATGTTCCATCATTTCAGCGGATAAAACAGTATGAAACTCATTCATTTTATTGATCACTACACCTTCTCTGAACCAAGAGTTTAATAGGTCATTAAAACGATTGATGAATTTATTTCTGAACTCAGGATTCTCTAGAAGTCCGCGAAAGAACCTTGAATAGGATGTGTAAAGTCCTGTTTCAACTGTTGCATCTTCAAGTGTGTTTACTGTCCAATAGGCATGACTGCAAGAACCTCCAAAGGCACCATCCATGTCATACATCAACCACCTAAATTTACCGTTGTGTCCTATGGTTTCATCAGGATTTAGTGGACCGGTCTTTCTCCATAAAACAACATTAGAATATACCCAATCCTGGTTGCTCAAGAAAATCTCTGAACACATGTAGTCAATGTAATTGTCAACGTCAATTCTGTCTGCCACATACAAGTAATTAGGAAGGAGTGTCATGTCATTGTTTTGCATGAAGGTTTCCAGGTTTTCTATCATGGTAGCATCCACAGCATGACCACCGGATTGCACATCATATTCCTGATCCAATACTGTAATGTCGTTGTCATCTACACCAAACTGATTCTGAAAAAAGTAGTTGTCAACACGTTCTTTAATCGAATGGATGCCCCAATATTCTCCATTGATAAAAAGAATCACGCGTCTGAAATGTTGTTGGTCACAGTTCAAACCTTCCGTAATGGCGTTTGCCATGTCGTCTCTTGGCAGGCAGTCAGGTCGGTGCCCTCCCGCACGAATCATTAACCTTTTGTACTGAGTTTGTTCTGTGTTATCAAAGAGATCCACATCAAAGTTGTTGAGACCATTGTATTCTCCGTACAATCTTAGGTTTTTTCTGGCTGAATGTCTACTGCCTCCACCATGCATCCTCAAACGAATGTCCTGAGATAGAATGCTGTTTCCGCCATCGTCAAACATTTCAATATGACCTGTACGCTCCCAATCGACTCCTTTTTGAGAATAGTTGCCATCCGGATGGTTGCCATACACATATATACCGCTGTCTGCTGAAAACAAATAGGTGCTATCTACTGCGAGAGATACGATTGGTAGGGTGTATTTTGACGTGCTTGCCGGATCAATAAAGTAGCTATGCGTGGAAGTAATGCTAGGCGTATGTCCGGTCATGAACGCTCTGGCTCTTATCACATTGATTTTAAATGATTCTGTGTAAGGGGGCAGCCAACCTCTGTTATTGGCTCGAGATGTAGTATACGTTCCAAACGGAAAGGTCAATGAAGGATTCGTAGGAATGGCAGCATAACTGTCTGGTTCGCCAACTCTGCTTTGTAGTGTTATTGGTCCGGTATATAGAATGTCGTTTTGTGTTGGTTCGTTTCCGTTGAGTGTGTAGTAGATATCAACACCCGGTGTTGTATGGCTTAACTGTAATTGCAAATCGCTACTGGAAAAAGCAGAAGTCATACTAAAGTCTACCGGAGCCAATACCTGAGAATGGCCGGGTAAACATAGATTTAATAATAGCGCAAGAAGTGCAATTCTCATATGCGGCAAAGCTAAAATAAGGTGCTTATGGTTTCTTTTCTTTTCGATCATCGACATGATTTAACGCTTATTGGACATGAATTGTTTTCACCTGACTTCCCATGTCAGTCTTTACCCGCATTAGATATGTTCCGGAAGACACGCCTGAAAGGTCAATTTTCGTATGTCCTGTCAGTTCCGATTGTAGGACCAATCTCCCGCTCATGTTGAATATATCCAGTGTGCCTTCATGTTTGTCTTCCAAGTCTATACAAATGACATTGCTCGCGGGGTTTGGGAAAGCCTTAAAGTTGATGTCCGATTGTATTAGTTGATCATCACTTAAGTATGGATGATATACCCAAAGGTCCTTGAAGTTTGTACCATTTGTGCCCCCACCCAAATAAGCTGCCGAGCCTATCACAAAGGTAAAGGCATACCGCCTACTCATCCCTTCGAAATCTTCAATTTGTGTCCAGGTGTCTAAATCAAAATCATAGAGCCACATGTCATCATAATTGAAGTTACCATCTACATCATTTCCTGTGCCCAAATACCCTTTTCCATCTAATACGAAACCGGCGGCGTCTTGTCGCAATGTATCTCCGATATCCGCTTTTTGCGTCCAAACATTGGTCAAGGGATCATATGCATAGAAATCCTTTGTGGCGTTGCCAAATTCGTGTCCAGTGCCGATATAACCAATTCCATTATGAGAAAAACTCACTGCTCCTGAGCGCGGAGAACCAGGAAAGTTAGCAATAGGTACCCATGTATCCGACTGCGGATCGTATTTAAAAAAGTCATCTTTATAGCCACTTGTAGCTTGCCCTGTTCCAACGAATCCAATTCCATCAATGACAAAGGCAGCGGCACCTCTGCGTTCTTCTCCAGGGAAATTACTGATTGCTGTCCAGGTATTTGCTATGGGATCAAAGCGCCACATATCGGTCCGATACAGATCCAAATTATCATGTCCCATACCAACATATCCATAATTCCCTATGACAAAAGCTGTGCAGTGGTATCTTTCATCTCCTCCAAAGTCAGCCTTCTGTGTCCATGTATCTGTAGAAGGATCGTATTCCCAAATATCTTTGTAATTGACCGTGCCACCACTATTCACATGCCCTAAACCTGTATAGCCACGTCCACCAATTGAAAACCCAAACGCACGGTGTCTGGCCACGCCACCATGATCCGATTTTTGAATCCACGTACCAGCGAAACTTGCATCAGTAAGTGATAGTGCAAAAAATAGAAGTACAGCCAGGTATTTTATTCTAATGGTCATAAGTAAGTGAGTCATACAAATATACAACATTAACCTAGTAAATAAATGGGTTAACTTCTTGGTTTTGATCGACTAGATACAGCAATACGATATTTTTTTATGATTGTTTCATACATTTGCCGGTATATGACACTTGCTTTTAGGTTGACCATTCTCACTTGTTGCTTTCTGGGTACATTAAATGCACAGGTGTACAATCAATGGGTGAAGAAATCGGATTTTGGAGGGCTTCAAAGGTCAAGAGCAGTTGGCTTTTCAATTGGTAATAACGGATATGTTCTCGGAGGAGTGGATACTGCGGATCAGGTTCATAATGATTTATGGACATATGACCCTGGGACGGATACCTGGAGTCAGCGCGCAGATCTACCAGGATCTGTGAGGAGAAATGCGGTGGCATCTGTGCTGGATAATGTCGCTTATGTTGGGACTGGTGTAGATAGCGTCTCCGCCCAAACCGGAACGATTCTTAAAGACTGGTGGGCATATAATCCTGTATCGAACAGTTGGGCTCAGAAAGCTGATTATCCGGGAGGTGGAGGAAATGGCGTGTATTTTTCCACTGCATTTTCACAGAACAATTATGTTTATGTCTGTGGAGGTAAGATTGCACCGGCAACCTATATTCCCGAGTTGTGGGCGTACGATCCTTCGCTTGATCATTGGTATCGATTTTCTGATTTCCCTGGAGGAGACCGTCATAAATTAGTGTCTGTAGCAGTTGGCGATACCGCTTACATTGGATTGGGAACTGATGATGATGTGTATCGAAAAGATTGGTGGGCGTATCACGCGTTCATTGATGTATGGGAGCCCAAAACTGATTTCCCAGGCGGCGATAGGGCCTCTTCAAGTACCTTCTCCATTCTAGGGAGAGGCTTTGTTTGTCTCGGAGAGAACGGTGGATTTCAAAAGGATTTGTGGGAGTATGATCCCAGACATGATAGTTGGACGAATCGTTCCAATTTTGGTGGAGAAGAGAGGCGATATGCCATATCGTTTGCAATTGGAGACAGAGGCTATGTAGGGACTGGACAAGGTAGTTCCGGTAAGAAGAGAAGTTTTTATGAATATAATCCGGCGTATCTGGGACAAGAAGAATTAGATGATTTTCAAGTGCGAACTTTCCCCAATCCTTGTGTCGATTATTGCCATATTTTTGTTGAAACTGAAGGTGATTACGGTATTTGGATTTATGATCTGAATGGCAAGGAGGTGTTAAAAGAGAATTTCTCCGGAACAAATGCAATCCTGGACCTGCATGAGTTGGCTCAAGGGGCTTATTTACTTAGGCTAGCCGGAAGAAAAGGTCAAATGGTAAAACGAATTTTGATACAATGAAACACATTTTAGGAAGTTTGACACTCTGTCTGATGACTTTTTCAATCTGGTCGCAGGATGTCTGGTATCAAAGAGATTCAGTTAATGGTCCGCCAAAATCCTCATGTGTTGGATTTGCATTGGCCAATGAAGGATATATTGGTCTTGGTCTGGATCAATTCGATTTTAAAAGAAGTTTTTTTTCCTACAGCTGGATTGATGATGATTGGGACAAAGAAGAAAGTCTGGGAGGAGAGAGTGGAAGCGGACTTAATAGAGCATCTGCAGTGGCTTTTGTAGTATTGGGTAAAGCATATGTTGGACTTGGTAACGGTACTGCTCCTTTTTATGATGACTTCTGGGAGTACAACCCAAATACGGAAACATGGACTCAAAAAGCGTCATTTATAGGCTCAGCGCGCAGAGATGCCGTCGCATTTACAATAGATCAAACGGGTTACGTGGGCACTGGTGAAGATGTATCCGGACTCACCAAAGATTTTTTTAGTTACAATCCACTGACAAACACCTGGTCACAATTGAATGACTTTGCAGGTACGGCCAGAAAAGGAGCAGTTGGATTCTCGATGGGAGGACAGGCCTTTATCGGAACAGGAGACGATGGTGTTTTTAGGGATGACTTCTGGTTGTATGATGTGACAAGTGACTCATGGATTCAGAAAGCTGATTTTCCTGGTACTAGAAGAACGGGGGCAACTGGCTGGGGAATCTTTCCAAATGCTTTCATTGCAACTGGCTATGATACCACGCTGAACTATAACAATGATGTATGGAGCTACAATTATTTCGACGATTCATGGACGCAGGTGAGTTCACTTCCTGGCCCCGCCAGATCCAATGCAGTGTCTTTTGTAATTGATGACAGAGCGTATTTAGGAACAGGATACAACAATAACTACCTGGATGACTTTTATGAATACTTTCCATTGCTCAATACTCAGGAAAATGAAGAACTAAAAGTCAATATTTACCCCAACCCATGTGCAGAAATTCTTAATCTCAAGTCTGATAGGTCTCAGCTTGAGGTCACCGTTTATACGCTTTCCGGTAAACTTTTAATTCGACAAAAGATGGACGGAGTGAGCACTTTGGATGTCACTCATTTGTGTTCAGGAGCCTATATACTCCAATTGAGTGACGGTCAGAAAACCTTAACACAAAGATTGGTGGTTCAGTGATCAGTGGTGGTGGTGACCTTTATGGTCTTCACACACATGTCCCAAATTATTTTTGGCTTTTGCATTGGCTTTAACATCCCCACAATCGTAGCCCATCTCAGCAACTGCCTTTTTAATGGTCATTTCATCGGTTTTCCTGGAATTGTATTTCACCTTCATTGTTTTGTCTTCATACTTCACGTTTACGTAAACTACTCCTTTTAAATAGTTAATTTCCGACTCAATGTTGTCCTTACATACATGACACTCTGTGCTAACTTTAAATTCAGCTGTTTTTATTTTTGAAACTCGCTGAGCATCTTGAGCATGAGTGGATGAGCCAAGGAACAAGGTGAAAAGAAGGGCAAATACAATTTTCATAACTATTTTATTTTAAATCTAAATCCAGCATATACGATTCTACCATTCATCGGTCCCCAAATCATGGATGCATCAAACTCTTCACTAAATGGATCATTGGGAGCAATGATGGCTCTTTTTTGAATGAAGTTGGTCAGGTTTTCACTGCCCAGGTAAATGTCAAATCGTTTGAAATGTTTGGTGATCTGACCATGTAAAATGAAATAAGGTGTGGATGAATTGGCGCGTTGATTGTCAGTTGTATTACCAGTTGTAGACGGTACACGACTCAAACCATAATAATTACTTGTGAAGCTGAAATCCCATTTTTTATTCGGCGTTTTGTAGTCGAGATTTGCCATAGCTCTGTGAATAGGAACATATGGTTTGGTCTCAAGTCCTGAGTCGTATTGCATTTTTACATCTGTGTACTTATAAGCCAGTGACAAGGTTAATCCCGTTAATGGTTCAGTGATTAAGTCAACTTGAAAGGCATTGGAAAAGGATTGTCCCTCGAGATTGTATATGCTCACGAGACCAGCTGTTTCCATATCAACTATCATTTGATTGGTAAAGTCTGTTCTGAAGAAGTCCATAATGAATGTGGCGTCCCTCTTAAACAGGGTAAAATCCTCACTCCAGGAGATGCCATAATTCCATGCCTCTTCAATGCCAAAACCGTTGCGAACATCCAATACCCTGGAACTTGCGAAAACCGCTGCGTTTTCTATGATAACATTTGGAGATCTGAAGCCCTTGCCACCCGCAACTCTCAGCACCGTATGTTCATTGGGGTGCCATTTTAAATGCGCCCTGGGAGAATATTGAAAACCAAAAATAGAATGGTAATCTCCTCTCATGCCTAATACTGCTGTGAAGGTTTCCAGATTTTTGTAAGTGTATTCGAAGAATGCTCCAGGAACGTATTCATTTCTTGAAAAAGAAGAGTCAACAAAGGTCTGCTCATACAAATCCATTGTTCCACCCAACCCGGCTTTGTAGGTATGATTGGTATTACCAAGGTAGCTGGCATACACCAGGTTAAGGTAGCCACTGTTTTGCGTGCCTTTGTAGTCTCTCAATCCATAATAAGAGTCCTGATCATGATATCTGTATGATGATAAGAATGCCAGGCTTGTTGCCTCTTTTTTCAGCGGCATGCCGCCCTTGGCAAATGCTTCAATTTGAGTAGAGATGGCCCCAAAACCGTACGCATTTGTTGTGTTGTAATCATTGGCATAATTGAAGTTTGTTTGGCCACCGGATCTATCGTCTATCAGAGCTTTGACCCCGAATTGAGTCATCTTATTTCCCTTTTGATATTTCCATCGGTGAAAGACGTTAATTTGTTTCGTAAGTGGGTCGTCAATAAAAGAATCGTTATTTCTGTCCACTCTGTTTTGAAGGAGGTTCCCGTTCACATAGAACATGGTGCTCCAATGGTCATTAACTTTAGTTGCCGTGTATGCATTAAACTCAGACCTGAGGTTATTATTAATATATCCGTTCACGAACAATTTTGGGCTATCATCTGGTTTGATAAACTCTATATTAATTTGACCCGTAATCGATTCATAGCCATTGGCAACAGAGCCAGTCCCCTTTGTTATCATAATGGATTGAATCCACGGACCAGGGACAAAAGTGAGTCCGTATGGTGCTGATAATCCGCGCATAGTAGGTATGTTTTCGGACAGCATTTGGGTGTATACACCGTCCAGTCCCAACATCAAAATTTTCTTGGTTCCTGAAACAGCATCAGAGAAACTCACATCCACCGTAGCGTCTCTTTCAAAGCTTTCGGAGAGATTGCAACAGGCCGCAGTATGCAAGTGTTTTTGAGATATGGTTCTTACATTTCTTGGATCTACAAACGAGATATATGAAGTTTTCCCCTTAACCGTCAAACCATCTAATTCTTGTCCCTCTTTGTAAACCACTTGAATATTATTGACGGGAGCGCGGGTGATTTTTACAGTGTCATTCGGATAACCGACATAACTGAATATCAGAAAATCCGGGAGAACGCCAGGTGCCTCAATCTTAAATTTTCCTTGATTATCAGAGGCGACTTGGGCATCATGGTTCTGCCAGTAAACTCTAACACCAGGGACCCCTTCCTTCTGTTTCTTACCATCGTTAATGGTTTCCTCAAATATAATCCCAGACACCTGGGCATTGAGCTCGCTACTCAATAAAATCAATAATAGCATTGTAAAAAACTTCATCCTTAACAGACATTTGTTGGGTTGTCTTATAAGGAGACGAGATGACTCTCAGAAAGATGCAAAAAAAAAGTAAAAAACTTTTGACCTTATTCTTGGTTTTTTATTTCGTCTAAGAAAATTAGCGTTTTATCATATATAAACCCTGTTTTATCTTATTAGTTCCTATATTTGCCGCGACAAAAACAACAATTATGAAAAAAATTTTACTTAATCTTTCAGCTCTTTTGTTAGCCGGAACAGCTTTTGCTCAATACGGTGAAGTAGACAATGGAGACTTTGAAAACTGGACTACAGACACTTTGTATTCTGGTTTAGACGACTGGAACACGACTAATCAGGAGTTTCCTGGGACAGACGCTGTGCAACAAAGTTCAAACGCACAGGATCAAAATTATTCTCTATATATGAATACTTATCTGGAGGGTACAGATACCATTTTTGGATACGCAGTATATGGTGATGTCAACGATTTAACCGGACATCCTTATTCGTCTCCTATTGATTCTTTGGTGTTTCATGCAGAATATGCCATGTCGGGAAATGACTCTGTAACCATTTATGTGATTCAGTTTGCGTCTGGTTTTCAAGTACCCAATTTGTTTAAACTTGGTGGTGCACCTACTGGTTGGAACAGATACGCATTTGATTTAGCCTCACCAACACAAGATTCTATTTTGGTTGCCTTCGCAAGTAGCAACGCCTTCACGGATCAGGGTGTCCCTGGGTCAGAGATTTGGTTGGACAATGTTCACTTTACGCATGCCTCATCGACCCCAGCGGCTATACCCAATTTCTCTTTTGAGAACTGGACACCGGTAGAGGTCGAAGATCCAGATTTATGGGAAACAGCCAACTTCTTTGCGGCTGCTGTTGGAGAACCTGCCAATGTCACTAAATCAACAGATGCAAATGGAGGCATGTATGCTGCCAGATTAGAAAACACCTTAACCGGAGATGGTGACGAAATTCCAGGACTTATGACCAATGGTGAATTTGGAGATTTTGGTCCAGAAGGCGGCGTAGAATATAATGCACAACCTACCATGTTTACCGGATCTTATAAATATACACAGGTAGGAATGGACCAGGCTTTCATTTCAGTGACTCTCTGGAATGCCGGAGGTATAATTGAGAATCAAGCTGCTGTGATCAGTGCTTCAGCGACAACTTATACACCATTTTCAGTCCCATTAACTGTGTCAAGTGTGCCGGATTCTATGAGAATTGTAGTGTTTACAGGTGACAGTACTGGAAGTGTATTGTTAGTTGATGACATTCAATTGTCTGGAGGAAACGTGAGTACAAATGACCACAATCCTTTTGGAAAAATTGAATTGTATCCTAATCCTGCCACGGACTACGCCAGCTTGATCATTGAGAACAATCAAGCTGAGGCAATCAGAGTAAGAACTTTGGACGGGAAATTGGTTGATCAATTGAATGGTTTGAATAACCGAACAGATATTGATGTGAGAAATTTACCAGCAGGACTTTACATAGTAGAAATTATTGGAAGAGATCGAACTGAAACAAGACAGTTGGTAGTGAAATAAGAAATGCCAACAATATACTGCAACCCCGATCTGTGAAGGTCGGGGTTTTTTGATGTCAATACTTTTATTCGAATCGCAGTGTGTCTGCTAACCACGCTCCGCAAGAGCCATGAAACGGCCATGAGCTTTTGCTAAATACGGATTCCCATCACGCACAGGTCATCAATTTGTTCCCGATCTCCCTTCCAGTCGTTGAATGCCCTATCTAAGGTTTGTCTTTGTGAATCAACATCATCATTGGATATTCTGATCAAAAGTTCCTTAAAAGGTTTGTATTTGAATTTTTTTCCAGGTCCAGGATAGTTGCCTCCAAATTGATCGGCAAAACCATCACTAAACATATAAAGCATGTCGCCTTTGTCAAGTTCTAAAACATCTTCGGTAAAAGGTTTCATCTGAACATATTTACCGATGGGCTGTTTGTTAGGTTTCATTTCAAGGAATTCAGATACTTCCCCGGATTTAATCACCCAACGTGGATTGTTGGCGCCGGCATAAGTGATTTGCCTTCCCGAGATTTTACAGAGCGCAATGTCCATTCCGTCTCTGATGTCCATTTTTCTGGAATTGATTTCTCTTTGATTGTCATGGGCATAATTCTCAATAACCAATTCACGGGTTTTTTCAAGGATGTCTTTAGGTTGGGTTAGTCCAAATTCTCGGACAGACCTCTTGAGTGCGTTGCTGCAAACTATGCTTACCATGGCTCCAGGAACACCGTGTCCTGTGCAATCGGCGACCGCAATTAATTGATCTCTCGAAGGCAGTTCATGGAACCAGTAAAAATCACCACTAACCACGTCTTTCGGCTTGAACAAGACAAAATGTTGTTCGAAGGCAGATTCCAATTCGGTTTTACCAGGCATAATGGCCTTTTGAAGACGCTTGGCATAAACGATTGAATCGGAAATAGATTTGTGCGTTCTTTCTAGTTGTCTGTGTTGTGTCTCAATTTGAGACTTTTGTTGCTCAACGGCCAGTTTTTGCTCTGCAATAACTTTATTGGCAGCTTGTTTGGCTCGGTTGTTCCGCATCTGTATGTAGATGATCACGAGCATGAGTATCAGAGCGATTATGGCACCCGCCAAAAACAGACGATTTCTCCTGTTTCGTTCATTCTGCCTTTCCTCCATGATCTCCTTCTCAAATTCGATTTTGCTGCGTTCCGCCAAATTAAGCGCTTCTTTTTCCAAGTTGATCAGAGAATCTTGTAAGCGTTGATTGGCATATTTTGCTTCAAACTGCTTTTTGAAGAGTTGTTTCGATTTGTCACTATCAATAGAAGCAGCTAGGTTTTTCTCATAAATGCCTTGCATGTCATAGGCTTTCTGATAATCTCCCTGCTCCGCGAAAAGTCGGCTCAAAAGTTTACTGGACTCCCTTAGGTGAAAAGGATATTCGGTTTTTTGGGCAATGCTGTATGAGAGCTTTCCGTATGTCAGTGCTTCAGGTAGATTTTGACTGTCATGGTAAAAATTGGCCAACTCAATCGCTGAAGTAAAAATGCCATCTTGATCATTGATGCCTGATCTGATGCTCAAACTTTTCAGGAGGTAATGTTTGGCAGAATCGTACCGCTCCTGAACCATAAATACGTTTCCAATTTTAGAAAGTGAATTGGCCTGGGAAGATTTGGATTTCAATGCTGTGCTATAGACCAACGATTGTCTGGCGTTTTTTAGAGATAACTCATACTGATCCATAGAGAAATGAACGCTGGCCAAGTTGTTATAGCTGGTGATCATGCCAAGTGTATCGAATACCTTTTTTTGGATGTCCAGACTTTGATTGAAAAAACTTAGCGCTTCTTCAAAATTCCGTTGACCTGAATGAAGATATCCCAAGTTGATTAAGGAAGATGCCACACCTTGTTGGTTTCCAAGTTCCCGATCAATTTGAAGGCTTTTAACATAGTAATCCAAAGCTTTTTCGAAGAGGCCCATATCAGAATAAATCACGCCAAGATCGTTGTAGGACGAAGAAATATTCTCTCTATTGTTTAATTCGATATCGATCTCCAAAGCCGCCTCAAGGTTTTGTACGGTTTTGACAACTTCTCCCTGGTTCCTGTGTATTTGGGACAAGTTGAAGAGCAGATCTGATTTTGAGACGAGCACATAGCGCTTTAAACTGTCATCCGTTAAATGAGGCAACAGTTTCTCACAAAGGGAGAGGCCATCTTCCCAAAGGGCCTGGGCCTCAATAGGTTTTTCAAGGTAAATGCCTTGTCCATCACTTAAAAGTTTCGCAATTTTCGCTGTGTCTGCCTGAATATTTTGTCCGTTCGTGTGTGCTACTGGGAAACTCAGTAAACTAAATAGAAGTGCTATGCGAAAAAAGGAGGTCATGACCTATGAATCACCTGATTGTTGTATGATTTGTTTCTGATGGGCTCTTATTTTTCTGAAATCTTGAATGTCCATTGCTGGGCTTCCCGTCACAATAAGATCATTGTCCACGTGCTTTGTAACTGTGCTGGCCAAACCAATGGTGGCTCTGTCTCCAATTTGAATGCCATTGATGATGGTACTGGAAGGCGCAACCCAGGTATCTTCACCAATTTCAACACTGCCAGCGATCATGGTGCACGCAATGATCAATGAGTTTTTTCCAATTTTCACATTGTGGGCAATGTGAACCAGGTTATCCACTTTAACGGCTTCCTCGAGCACAGTATCGCTTAGAGAACCACGATCTATACAGGTGTTATTTCCAATGTGTACCCGGTCTTTGATGATGACATTTCCATAATGCGGAAACTGTTCATATTCATTGCTGCCTTCGGGCTTTGAGTACCCAAAACCAGTTCCTCCTATCACATTGCAAGAACCAATTTCAACCTTTTCTCCAATACGAGTGCCTTGCTTAATGACTGTATTGGCCCCAATCCTGCTGTAATCACCAATTGTTACATCATCTTCTATGACAACCCCCGGACCAATGTGAACATTTTGTCCAATTTGACTTTGGCTGGATATGTTTGCACTTGGGTGTTTGTGCTCTTTTTCCGGAGCGGACTGGAATCCCAAGTAAACCTGACAGTAAGTGATTAAATCGGCTTTGGGGTTTGGACTTAAGATGAAGCTTTTATCTTCAAAAGACTCCAACTCTTTTGGGATTTTCAAAAGTGATTCATCCACAATGATAATTGGACTGGCAGAACTCCTGAGGGCTTCTATAAGATTAGAAGCATATTTTGTCCCCGCAAAAGTCAAATTATGGGATTCTGCTTCCTCCAGATTTCTGGGTTTGGAGACAGTTGAATCTGCATTAGATTCAGACAAAATCACGGTTCTTCCCAAGTTTTTATAGTAAGTAATTACATCTGATATTTTAGGCATCTTAAAACAATTTCATTAGTTAGTACCGAATAACTCAACGATCTTTTGGCAAATAAATTCTGATGCTTTGCCGTCACCATAAAGCTCAACAAAATTCAAGTTCGAATCATCTTTTAGGAAATGGTCCGCACCATCAATGATTCTCTGATAATCGGACCCCACTTCAATAGCATTCTTACTCTCAACAAGCTCGATCCACGGTGTTTTGTCCAACATAATCAAGCATGGTTTCTTAACAAAGTAGGCCTCCTTTTGTACTCCTCCCGAGTCTGTGATAACCATATCGGAGGCTTGTTCAAGTGCCAGTATTTCAAGAAAGGAAACCGGTGGAATGATCTTAATTCGTTCATGTTGGCTCATCTCGGTGGCAGCTGGAAAGGATTCCAATTGGTGGGCTGTTCTTGGGTGAAGCGGAAGCACAATTGTTTTGTTGTGTTTTTCGGCAATGTGCCTGAAAGCTTTGAAAATTGAAATCAAACAATCTTCATGATCCACATTGTTCGGACGGTGCATGGTAGCAAGAATCAAGTTCTCGTCTGGCAAGTGATGTGCCTCTTTGAGCTGGTCAAATTTAGATTTGGCATAATCCAAAAAATAAAGTGTATTGTCGTACATAATATCACCACATCTAAATACCGCCGGTGTATCCGGACTCGCTTGTTCTGGAGACAGGTCTATATCAAAACCTTCTTTTTT
>JAUILH010000099.1 GCA_030433115.1 Bacteroidia bacterium
AGAGTGTGCTTCCCTGACCCACCCCCAATGCTTCCAATCTCTCTTCCAAAAGAGAAAGCCGATCCACTCCCCAATACCACTCTCCTTCGTAATAAAGCATCCCGCTGGAGTAGTGCCCCTTCTTCTCTAGATGTGCTCGATTGGTAGCCAATCTCGAAAGGCATTCGTCTTCCCGCCCATTTACAGAGAAGGTACCCTGGGGTCCATCCCACAGCTGCTTACCTATCTCCAGCGACTTTTGAAGATAATCTTTACTGCCTTCGAGATCCAATAAAGCCAATTGTGAAGCTCTTTAATGGCAACCATAAAGGTGACCAAAATGGCAAATCCAGTTGTAAAGCTATCTATCAGGGGCATTTCACTGGATGGGATTTGTTGAATTATTAGGAAAATCAGAAGGGATAAACCACAACAGGTAATGATGAATAAAAGATGTTTAATGAGCGACCACTCAATAATTTGAATGTTCTTTTCTTCCGATCCACCAGGTTGACGTTTGTGCCATGAATACCACCCATAAAAACCTGCCACAATATAAAACAGCATCAGAAAAGCTTCAGCGTTTAGGTGAATTTTCAGGAAAGTGTACATCATAATACCTGAAGCTAGAATGCCAAAAAACCAACCTGCAATGCGCTTCCTGCTAATTAAGATTAAGTAAAGTAGGTTGAATACGATGACGGTATATTCCAATACTGTGTCTAGCATCAATTCACATATTTGCCATCAAATGGATCACTTGCCGGATCAAGATCACTTGTGATAACTTTAAGCGTATACGCGACTTTTTTCTGTTGAGCAAAACTTTGCTTGATACTGTCATTCAGTGCTGTCCACACGTCATCAATTTTGCCAAATACTTGTGTGCTCATGGTGTTGGTGATGACTTTGACCGGATGTTGGTTCAATGCTCGAATAAATGCCTCTATGACGTCTATGTACTCATCAGTTAGAGGATACATACTGATCTCTACGGATATTTTAATGTCTGATTCGTCCATTTCTATCTGATTTTTGGAAAACGAAAATGTAATTCATACCGTGCATCACCTCATGGTCTTCTATAAATTGAAATTTGTGAGATACTATAGAATTCACCAGATCGTCTTCTGCTGGAATGTAATGTGCTTCATCTTCATTTCTGGCAAGTGGTGTGCGCACATAAAAGTAACCACTGTCCTGTAAGAGTAAGTGAATTTCTTTCAAAAAATCGGCCTTTCCTTCATCCGGAATGTAGTGGTATACATTGTTAAGAATGATTTTATTAAACGTGTTTGCAGGCAGGTTGGTGGTGTCGTAAGTGCCTGCCACATACTTAAAATTGTTGGTAAACGGTCTGCCTTTTAGTTTCTCAAAATGTGGTCTGATATTGCCTTCAAAAACATGAAAGTTTGAGGTATCAACATCTTGAATATAAATCGTGGCATTGTCAGAGTACATTGAAATCAGGGCGGCTACCACGCCATCATAAGATCCAATATCCGCAACTACATCACCGGCCTTGACGTCCCAAACCTTCAATTGTTCACCATACAAGAGCTGCACAGCTTCCTCAGATTTAAATGCTTTTTTGAGCTTGCGTTCTTTTTCAAACCTGCCTTCCCAAATGTCCTTCTGACAAGCAGTAAGCAGTAATACAAAGAAAGTGCTCAAGACCAATCGCATCATGTGTACAAAGTTACACTTATTCTTCAGGGTCGTGTGTTTTTTCAGAATTCTCAATGTCAAAATCATCCAATACATGGTCGTTTGATGTTTGGCCAGAGTTGAGGGGAGCCTGTCTTGAGTTGAACACGGAAATCAACCAGGCAATCATACCAATAATGACCCCAACCACGGATAGGTATATAAAATTAGAATCTTTGGCAAGGAGAGCAACCCCTGCCAGAAATGCCCCCAGACTGATAACGTTGAGTACAATCAATATGGTGGTCGCAAATAGGGGATTTTTTATTTTTGGAGCCATTTTACGTGCGAATACACTGGGCATGGCAGCCACCAATGCAGCTCCGAGTACCCATGTGGTATCCTCCAAAATAACGGCTCTCAGACCTGCCGCAGATTTCGACATGATCATGAATGTGATGAATCCAGTAAGTAGAATACTCAATCCATTTGAAATATGAAACAAAAGAATGGCTCGCCTGATCTTATTGGTCATGCAAATTGAGGTTGTTTTTTGACGACATATGCAGTGTTTTTATTTCTTGTGCCAAGATAGGGATAAACTTGATTTGAACTATTTAGTTTTAAGAATTCAATTCTTTGTATTTTAACTTCCGGAATACTCAAGTCGTCAAGTCAGGTGTGTTAAATTTGACCCATGAGGTATTCAATTTGCGCCTGATTTTGTAGCAATTTCTGATATTTATTTGGAGCAAAAAAGACTCAATGTGTGGCCCAATCCGGTGAGAGATCAATTACAGTTTAAGTTGAAGGAACAGTATCAGCAGATTCAGATTTTCGGTGCCAGTGGATGTCTGTGCTTAACTGAGTCAAAAAAGAACATAATTGATATCAGTCAACTGGAGAGTAGAATGTATACCGTTAAAATTATAGGAAAGAAGACCATTTATGTCGCTCAGTTTGTAAAGCGTTAACAAGAGAAGGGAGAAATTAATCATTTTAAGAGCAAATCCTAAAAATCAATATCCAAATTAAACTTATCACGTAACAAGTTCAAATGCGGATTGGTCTCAGCCATCTTATTAAACTTTTGAGTGGGTGTATACAAATTAGCACCCACCTCAGCTTTATCCAACTTCCATTCAATTTGTAGCTGAAAGTTGTTCAGTTGCGTTCTTAGGAATTCTAAAATCTCAGCCTTTCTAATCGAAAAATCTTGTTCCTGAACGGCATTGCTGATACTAAAGTGAATGACGTTTTGATCTAATTTTGGTTTTCTTGCAGACAAGGTGGTGTAAAAACTCAAATTACCATCACTCTTTACCTTATACGCGAATTTGTTCCAGGCTCTTTCAATGTCGTCCTGAGTCACAGGTGTGGCTTTCGTCTCCATGAAACCCTGCCCACCACCTGAAGTTTCCGTCTTTTTTTGTGTGTCTGAAATCGCTCCGGTAATCGAAAAGCTTGGCTTTTTAACCCGTTTTTTGTCAGGTGCAGGTTTCGCCTGAACAGACTTGGCATTGGCTACTTGTCTATTGACCTGTGTAGGTAATTCAGTTTT
Organism: Bacteroidia bacterium; assembly: GCA_030433115.1. Lineage (GTDB taxonomy): Bacteria > Bacteroidota > Bacteroidia > Flavobacteriales_D > JAUILH01 > JAUILH01. The sequence continues at coordinate 3,188 of JAUILH010000099.1, forward strand.
GTTTGGAATAAGCTCTTCGACTTTAACAGCTGGTGGATTAATCTCAATTCCGTTGGGTGGAATAATGGCTACGCTATTGGACTTTTTTTTTTCTTGCTTACCGTTAGATAAGTGCATGGCCTTGATAGAGCAGAGTTGCATGAGGGTGAGCTCAGACAAAAGTCGTTTGTTTTTGCTTTGTCGGTACTGACCGTCTGCTTTGCCCAAGACTTCAAGTGCATCAAGTATAAAGCCGGTATTGGTCTTTTGAAGTTGTTCTTTATAGCTGGCTTTAAGTTCTGCACTGGCCTCTATTAAAGCTAAAGTGTCATCTGAAGCAGACATGATCAGGTTTCTGAAATGTTCCGTCAATCCCAATAAAAACTGTTGGCTGTCGAATCCACGATTAACCACCTCATGATAGGTCAACATACAAGTTCGTATATCTTCATTCAGAGCAGCCTCTACTACCTTGAAATAAATATCTTGTTCCAGAATACCCAGGTTAGATACCACCATTTCCATGGTAATGTTTCCCTGAGAAAAACTAGCCACCTGGTCAAATATTGACAATGCATCTCTAAGTGCACCATCGGCCTTTTTAGCAATCGAAATCAGGGCTTCTTCTTCAAATTGAATGTTTTCTTTCTCTGCTATGTTTTTTAAATGAGCAGTAATGTCGTCTACCGAAATCCGATTGAAATCATAAATCTGACACCTGGATAAAATCGTAGGTAAGATTTTGTGTTTCTCAGTAGTCGCCAAAATAAATATGGCATGATTCGGCGGCTCCTCAAGTGTCTTCAAAAATGCATTGAAGGCCTGAGTGGAGAGCATATGCACCTCATCTATGACATATACTTTGTAGCTGCCTTTTTGCGGAGGGATGCGCACTTGTTCTGTCAAACTTCTAATGTCCTCAACAGAGTTGTTAGAAGCTGCATCCAGTTCAAATACGTTGAAAGCAAAGTCTTCATCCGGATCATTCAATTCTTTTTGATTGATCTTTTTTGCGAAAATTCTGGCACAAGTTGTTTTCCCGACACCTCTGGGACCACAAAACAGATAGGCGTGCGCCAATTTTTCACTGGCGATGGCATTGTCAAGGGTGTCCGTAATGGCACTCTGACCAACGACGGTTCCCCAATCCTGAGGTCTATATTTTAATGCAGAAACAACGAAATCCGACATAGGATAACAAAGATAAAAGCTTCTTTGGGACTACAGAAAGAATGTTGAAAAGTATTGAACCATCTTTACTTTGCGGGAAGCACGATTTTAAGATCTAATTCCTTTGCAATAGCCATAAGCTCAGAGAAAATTTCAAAGTGACTGTTTGAGTCAGCATTGATTTTAAGGGCCGCGCGTTCTGAGAAGTCAAAGTGATCTTTCAGGTGAGTCATGGCATATTCGAGAGGAACTGTTGTCCCTTCAATAATTATTTGATTGCCAGTGTCTACTTGAATCTCAATATAGTTTTCAGACTTCAACTCTAGCATGTCGCTCTTAGGTAAGTCTACTTTGATTTGTTGAGTCGAAAGATGGTGTTTGTTAGTTTCAGTGGATGGTTCTTTCTCTTCTGAGTTGTCTGAGCTTGAAGACGACTTCTCATCCGAACAAGCCAAAAAAAACAGGGGTAAAAAAGTCCATATAATCCGCTTCATTCCGTAAATTTACCATTTCAACAGACCTAAAACAAGTGTCAAATTGCCTTGAACCCTAAAAAAGTCCGTGTAGAATTGTGAATATCTCTTCAATACACTATCTTCGCGCTCCATTTTAAATTATTTAAAAGCAATAAATATGAGTAGATGTTACGAAACTGTTTTCATTATTACTCCCGTTTTGTCTGAGGATCAGGCAAAGGAAACAGTTGAAAAATTCAGAAAGGAATTGCTAAATGGTGGTGCAAAAATCCGTCACGAAGAGCATTGGGGCCTTAAGAAATTGGCTTACCCAATCCAAAAGAAGACAACAGGTTTTTACCACTTGGTCGAATTCGAAACTGAAGAGGGAGCGCTAATTAACAAGTTAGAAACTGCCTTCAGAAGGGACGAAAGAATCATTCGTTTTCTAACCATGAAAATGGACAAGCACGCTGTAGCGTACGCTGAATCCAGACGTTCAAAAGCGAAAGCTTAAGTTAAACAAGAAAACTAGCAATTATGGCTGATAATACTGAAATAAGATATTTAACTCCAATTGACATTGAGGAGAAAAGAGAAAAATATTGTCGTTTTCAAAAGTTGGGCATCAAGTACATTGATTACAAGAACCCAGATTACCTTTTGAAGTTTGTTAATGAGCAAGGTAAATTGCTTCCAAGAAGAATTACCGGAACTTCTGTGAAATACCAGAAGAAAGTAGCTCAAGCTGTTAAACGTTCACGTCACCTGGCTTTAATGCCTTACGTTGGTGATATGCTAAAATAAGGAGGATAGATCATGGAAGTTATTTTAAAGAAAGACGTTGATAAACTTGGTTACAAGGATGACGTTGTGAAAGTAAAGCCAGGATACGGAAGAAATTTCCTTATTCCTCAAGGGTATGCCGTTTTAGCATCTGCTTCTGCAAAGAAAGCACATGAAGAAGTGTTAAGACAGCGTTCTCACAAACAAGAGAAAGTAAAAGCTGAAGCGCTTGAGAACTCTGAGAAATTGGCTAAAGCTACTATTAAGGTAGGTGCCAAAGTAGGAGAGAACGGTAAGATTTTCGGATCTGTGAACACGGTTCAGGTGGCAGACGCGCTTAAGAAGTTAGGTTTCGATATCGACAGAAAGTCTATTTCCATCAAAAACGAGCCAATTAGAGAGGTAGGGTCTTACACCGCTACAGTAATTCTTCACAAGGAAGTGAAGCAAGAAATTACTTTTGAAGTAGCTGAGGACTAATACTTACTCAAACTCATTTAAAAAGCCCCTTTCGTTTGGAAGGGGCTTTTTTGTGACCTAAAATTACGGTATTTTACGTAGTAGCATCTCCCACTATTGATCGTACAATTGTGGTATGAAACAGTTGATATTTATAGCAGCATTTATGGTGTTGATTCCGTGCTTTTCTCAGAAAGAGATTGATACGGATACTTATGAATTTTATGGAGATACACGTGATGGCGGCGAGATATGGAAGCACAAGAAGTCAAAAAAGTATGGTGTTTTTTATCCTACTCAGGAGCCCGGTAAATTTGAAGTAAAGTTTCCCTTCGAATATGATAAAATAGAGGAAGAACGTTATTTCGATCGAGCACTTGTGGGGAGTAAAAATGGTAAACAGTATTTGTTAAATGCTGATGAGGAGACTGCCATGATTGGCTTCAAAGAAGTAGTGTGTCCGGAAGACCGTGGTATTGGTGAGGTTGATAAACCGTTTCTTTTAGTAAGGGAAGACTATGATTATCAAATTTATCAACCTGGTATGGGCGTATCGTATCCAAGGTTTAGTTCATTAACCCCGTTGATGGAAGGGAATTACTACAATACAGGTGTTTTGGGAATCGATGGAACACTGGGACTGTACGATTTTCAGAACATGGCATTTATCTTCGAGCCGAGATTTCTGGATGAGATAAGTTATACTTTCGATATAAACAGCCATTGTGGAAGGGAGGATTTAATGATTACCAGGTATGAAGGTAAAAAGGGTCTGATTGGACTTGAATCTGACAAGGGAGTTGAACTTCTAAAGACCGTTTATGACGATATACAAATATTGTCTCTTGAAACGGACTGGCCCTCGCTTAAAGTTATTACGGGAGATTCTATGAATTTTTACAGTCCGTATAAAAAAGAAATGCTCTTGCCAAAAATGGTTCCTTTGAATGAGGTCAACGAACTTACTTATCTGGGAGACAAGACTTACATCTTTACAAAAAAAGGAAAATCAATGGGTGTTTTTTCAAGTGATCTAAGCACATACATTCCAACCGAATATAAATACATTGATTTGAATGAAGATCATCCTGAGATGATCAATGTGTATACTAAGAAGAAGGCAGGTGTGTTCAAAAATGGAGAAGAATACATCCCATGTCAGTATACCGAGATTGATCCCATGTCTGGTGTTGCCGAAGAATGGACGGTTATTCGTGTATTTGATAAGAAAAAACAAGGTATGTACATGGATCATGTGTTGGCCATTCCTTGCGAATATGATCAAATTCATGAAGATATGGGAGGACACTGGTTTGCTGTATCTAAAGGCAAGAAATTTGGCTTGTACAATTCGGGAGGGGACCTGGTTTTACCTTTAGAATATGATTCGATACAGTTGATGAATGGAGACCTGGGCAAAGTAGCTTATTTGTTAAAAGATGGTAAGGCGTGGTATTATTCTGAAGATGGAAAGTTTGAAGAAACAAAAGTCTCAGAACGTTAAGCCAATATTGTGATTTTTAGAATCACATAAATACTTGCCGTTTTCTGCTAAAAAATCACTTGATTTTATTAAATTCGCTACCCTCAAAACCTGATAGAGTTCGGGTTGAAAAATTTAATAGTTCTCAATTTATGGCCTTTGATATAGATATGATTAAAGCTGTATACGCTAAATATCCTGAGCGTGTTGAAGCAGCAAGAAAAGCAGTTAATAAACCATTAACACTTTCCGAGAAGATTTTGTATGCCCATTTATGGCAAGGAGATGCGACTGAAGCGCACAGTAGAGGCGTGTCTTATGTGGATTTTGCACCAGACAGAGTGGCAATGCAGGATGCAACTGCTCAGATGGCGTTATTGCAATTTATGCAAGCTGGTAAGAAGAAAGTTGCAGTGCCGTCTACAGCACACGCAGATCACTTGATTCAGGCAAGATTGGGAGCAGATAAGGATTTACAAGATGGCATCAACAAGAACAATGAGGTGTTTAACTTCTTGAGTTCAGTTTGCGATAAGTACGGCATTGGGTTCTGGAAACCAGGTGCAGGGATCATTCACCAGGTAGTACTCGAGAATTATGCATTTCCCGGTGGAATGATGATTGGAACCGATTCACATACGGTAAATGCCGGTGGACTAGGAATGGTAGCCATTGGTGTCGGTGGAGCAGATGCGGTTGATGTGATGGCAGGAATGCCTTGGGAGCTGAAGTTTCCAAAACTAATTGGGGTTAAATTAACAGGGAAATTAAGTGGTTGGACAGCACCAAAGGATGTAATTCTTAAAGTAGCTGACATCCTTACTGTGAAAGGTGGAACTGGTTGTATCGTTGAATATTTTGGAGAGGGTGCCAAATCAATGTCTTGTACTGGTAAAGGAACGATAGCTAACATGGGGGCAGAAATTGGTGCGACAACGTCTACTTTTGGATATGACGAGTCAATGGAGCGTTACCTAAGAGCTACAGGCAGAGATGATGTGGCGGACGCCGCCAATGCCGTTAAAGAGCATTTAACTGGTGATGATGAGGTATATGCCAACCCGGAAAAATATTTCGATCAGGTGATTGAAATTGACTTGAATACTCTTTTACCACATTTGAACGGACCATTTACGCCTGACCTGGCCACTCCGGTAGGAACGATGACAGAAAAGGCAATCGAAAATGATTGGCCTTTGGACGTTGAATGGGGCTTGATCGGGTCATGTACTAACTCCTCATATGAAGATTTATCGAGAGCCGCATCTATTGCAAAACAGGCAGTAGATAAAGGGTTAGAAACTAAAGCGAAATTTGGAATTAACCCTGGTTCTGAGCAAGTAAGATATACTGCAGAAAGAGATGGGCTATTGAACATCTTTGAGGATTTAGATGCGACGATCTTCACCAATGCTTGTGGACCATGTATTGGTCAGTGGGCAAGATACAGCGACCCAAAGAACGCTCCTAAGAACAGCATTGTGCACTCTTTCAACAGAAACTTTGCAAAAAGAGCAGATGGCAACCCAAATACCCACGCATTTGTATCCTCTCCAGAGATGGTAGCGGCAATTGCGATTTCAGGGAGATTGGATTTCAATCCAATTACGGATACTTTAACCAATAAAAATGGTGAGCAGGTAAAATTAGATGAACCTACTGGATTTGAATTACCACCAAAAGGATTTGATGTGGAGGACAACGGATACCAGGCACCTGCAGAAGATGGAAGTGGGGTGCAGGTAGTGGTTAATCCTGAATCTGAAAGATTGCAGTTATTGACACCGTTCGAACCTATCGGTGATTCCATTACTGGAGCGAAACTTCTAATCAAGGCGTTTGGGAAGTGTACCACAGATCACATTTCTATGGCTGGACCATGGCTGAGATACAGAGGGCACTTAGACAATATTTCGAACAACTGTTTAATTGGTGCAGTTAACGCATTTGGAAAAGAAACCAATAAAGTCAAAAATCAATTGACCGGTGAATTTGGAGAAGTGCCAGCAACCGCAAGAGCCTATAAAGCTGCCGGTGTGCCTTCAGTAGTAGTGGGAGATCACAATTACGGAGAAGGATCGTCTAGAGAGCATGCAGCAATGGAGCCAAGACACTTAGGTGTGGTTGCTGTAATTGTGAAATCATTCGCGAGAATTCACGAGACTAACTTGAAGAAACAAGGTATGTTAGGCCTGACTTTCGCAAATGAATCAGACTATGATAAGATTCAGGAAGACGATACCTTCAACTTTGTTGATTTGAGCGAGTTTGCACCAGGTAAACAATTAACCTTAGAGGTGGTTCATACAGATGGCTCTTCGGATACCATTATGTTAAATCATACATACAATGAGGCACAAATTGCATGGTATAAAGAAGGCTCCGCGTTAAATCTGATTAAGAAGGAAGCAGGACTTTAAGATAAAAACAATATGAATGCTAATCCCGGTTTCGAAAGGAGTCGGGATTTTTATTGGATAATATTGCCGATTCAACGAATAATAAATACCAAGATCTATGCACACCATTCTCTGTACATTAGATCTAAAATCAGACCTATGAAAAACGGAATAGTATTGATCTGTATCCTTTTGAGTTCTTGGGGAGTTTGTGCACAGGATAACCATCTGCAGAGAGATTTAATCAAAATCCAAACTGACTTTATCTCACATTGCGCTAATGGCGATTTTGACTCTACTCAAGAACTTCTTCATCCCTGGGGATGTTATTTTTATCATCATGGAAAAATACCACCATGTCTATTTAACAAAGAGTCTCTTGAAAAAATTGCCAATCCATTATTTAGTTGGGGAGAGGATGATTGCTATGAGTGGGCCAACGATAGTGTTGTGTCTTCAGCGAAAATAGTTACCGGAATGTTTTGGTTGGATACTCTTCAGAGTTTTACTCAAAAAACACCACAGCTCTATGGTAACTATGGGGCATTGGCGTATGGATTTACCGGGCACTATTCGAGCAATCACATTAACGTGGATAAAATCCTGGAGGATCATCCTAATGAATTTGATGGTAAACCAATTAAAGTTTTATACACAGAACACAATACTTTGGAAGGCTATGAGGTGCTTATGATGGAGTTCTTTCAGGATGACAATGGCGATTGGAAGATTTATGCCATTGGTGAGTTGTATTGGACGCCTTAGCGACCTGATATCTTCATCCAAATACGTGTTCGCAAAGAAGCATCTTTCCAATTACATGCTTCCTGAAGTTTGGATACATCCATATGAACACCCCAGTTTTCATGGTAATACACTTGTGTTTGAACTTGGCCTTTCATGGCTTTGAGCAGTCTGGCTCTAGAACATGATATACTATCGCTTTCAATATCATAGTTTTCTCCTTCTATGTTCATTGATGTCAGAATGGTGTGGTAAAGTTCCTCTTCGACTTTGGTAGTTCTTAATTGACAATACGCAAAATTGATAGTCCTTGCCTGACCATTTTCAATAATCCATTGAATTTCTTTTTTGAATGAACGATTTTCCAACCTGATTAAAACGAGTATCAAAATGAAAGAGAAGACCATAATTGATGCTCCAATGATTTGATAATTATTGATATCCAAATACTTTCCGAACCATGAAAACATGGCGCCTCCAACAAATAGAGCCGGTAATATTTTATTCCACCATTTCAATTAACTTCTCAACTCTTCTCCACCTCAATCACAGCCATGATCACATGCTTGCCATCCGTTTCTGTATCAAAACTAATTCTATCACCACTCTTAAATCGAGTGCCTTGATGTAGCAATGGTCCCAGAGCTTCCTTCATTTTGCCTTCGTAACTTGAAGCAGAACTGGCATTAATCTTTTCGTTGATTTTGTTGTAGTCTAATGGCTGCTTACTCACAACGATTGCCATGTAATCTTTTGTGCCAATATTGTCTGCCTGGAAAGAATGGTCTCTAGGAAATAATCTGGTTCCGGTGATGCCACAGTATGGAGAGTGTTTCTTGGTGTAAGGGAACAGCATGTAGCTACTTTTATCTTCCTCCATACCAAACGCATAAACGTAGCATTCAATATTATTAGTGATTTCCAATTTGAAAGTGGTGCCTTTTTTCATTGGACGATCCAATTCAAATGTATGCCCGCCAACATAATTGAGTGCAAGATCTTTCTGTCGCTCCGTACTTTGATCATATTCCACCAAATCACAACTTACCGAGAAGTTTCTGACTTTCTCTTCTTGTTTGCTGTATGGATACATGGCATAGGCTTCTTTCGTAAAGTACTCAAAGTCGTCATACCGTACCCAGGCAATGCCATCCTTGCCCCAATCATCCCCCCAGGAGTTCATGATTTGAAAGCCCAGTCCATTTTCGCTACCAAACCTGTAGTCATCATAGCCAATCACACACATGGCATGACCACCAAAACCTCTCATTTTATCATCATCACTATTGGGGCGCCAGTCAGCTTGATTTTTCATGTCTTGCATAAAACTACCACCTACCATCATGCCAATAACAATGGGATTACCTTGAGCCAAATGCTGTTTCATGGCCAATAGATTAACTTTTCCAGTTGAGTTCTCCGACAACCTTTGAAAGCCTTTGATGCGGTACTGAGCAGCTTCACGTTGCTGGGAGCTGCTTGGCATTTTATCACAATCATCCTCATCATACCTAAACTCAGACAGGGGCAAATCACCCTTGTCCTTCAATGTTTCCATGGCTTTGATGAGGTAGGAGCCCTGACAATTTTTGAGTGCGATTTGGTTGTAAAGATATGATGGGCTAAAACGACTTCTATTCGGATTGGCCCCAGTCTCCTGAGCGTAAATAATTGTTCTGGCAGCATAGCTACTTGCCCAACCAACACATGAGCCTTGTCGGCCCTGATTTTTCCGATCAGGTGCATGCTCAAGAAGTGACACTTTTTCTGGTAAAGGATTTTTGGTATTGTCTGCCAAGGGTTCATAAATGCTGGCCTTTTCATATTCTTTTGGATCGAGATCTGCCCCCCGATTGAAGAGGCTTTTGACTTTGTCAACCGCACTGTTATTGCCATTGTCATCTCCTCCAATCAAGCTTGAACACCCACCTTGTCCGACGGCGAAATAAAGAATGACTCCAACCACAATCAAAATGATCAGTGTTTTTGGATTTTTCTTGAACATTCCCATCAATAGTGGCAAAAACTTGGCAAGATTGGCTCCACCTTGTCCACTAGACATTCGGTTTCCTGAGCGTTTTCTCCTTGATGAATTTCCCTTCTTTTTTTCAGGGTCTTTAACAACTCTAATTGGCATGTTATTTTAGTTTAAATCCGTTTTTGATGAATTGAAGAAACTCCTTGAATTGTCCTTTCTTCGTCAAAGTGTCTTTAATGATACCAGCTTTTCCTTTTGATTGTAAAGCCGTGTTTTCCTTGTTGATCTCTTTTTGAAGATTAACTGGGGGGACCTTCAATTCAGGCGTAATGTCAGGCTTTTCCTCGATTTTGGGTGCTCCATCTTTACCCTGTCTGAGCGCATCAGATTTGTCGAATTGTCTTTTAGCAGCTGTTTTTCGACCCAGTTTCTCTAATAATAATCCAAGGTTGTTGTAAGCCAAATCGTCTTCAGGGTCTAACTGAACTGCTTTTTCGTAATCTTCAACCGCACCACGAATGTCGCCCAGCCATTCTCTAATGTAAGCCCTACTGGCATATCTGTAAGAATATTCCGGGTCTAATTCAACACTTTTATTGATGTCGGCCAATGAATTCGCTCTGTCTTCCATATGGAAATAAAGTACCGCGCGATCGCTTACAATATCCGGATTGTTGGGTTCCTCCTGGATGGCAAGGTTGTAATACTTGAGTGCTTCTTTAAAGTTTTTATCTTTGAAAAAAGCATATCCCTTTTGATGATTGACGTTAGGCATATCGCGAAAATAACGAGAATTGATGGATAAAGAATTTCCTATCTACCGAAAATCATCTAATAACCGTAATTGGTACAAAATATTAGACGAAAGGCACTTTGTGGAGATTCAAAAGGTTGGAGAACGGTATTTTTCTTTTGAAGTGAAAGCAAAGCAGTACCCCGAAATGCTCCGAATACAGGACATGCTCAACTGTGCATCTGGTTTTGAACATATTGATAAGGGAACTTTTGAAGCTTTAAATTCCAATCAGTCCAACTCATCCTGATCCAAAACATCCCAGGTATGATCTGCAAGTAACTTAACAGTTGCCATATATTGGTAAGGGCAACCACTGCGCCCCCAGTCATTTTTAGCGACCATTGACAACACAGTTTGACCAGTTTCTCGCTTGTACAAATAATAAGTATGGTTGATCAAAGGTTCAAAGCGCATCTCTGCCAGGTAGATACTTTCCGACACCTCTTTACGCTGCTGAATTTTCTTTGCTTGAGCTGCCAATAATTCCATTTGCTCCTTAATCTGAAGCAATTGTTGATCTGTTTGGTGCTCCATCGCATTCAGTGAACGCCCCTTCGTTTTTCCCAAATCTTCGGGCTTCACAATCTGACTTCCCCTGTGATGAGGGTACTGTAAATTGTGCGGATTTTCCGTGATGTGATCTTTGTCTATCGGATTGTTGTCTTCTTCTGACATGTTACCAAATTACAGAAATTTTATCTGGAGATTGTCTCATTGGACTGCCTTCTTTGACATCAAACGCCTCAAAAAATTCGGGCATATTGCTAAGTGGACCAAGTACTCTGAATCTTCCAGGAGCGTGAGGGTTGGTGTTCACTTGCATCTTCATAGCGCCATCTGTATAGTTGGTTTTCCAAATTTGAGCAAAAGAGATAAAAAATCTTTGTTCATTAGTAAAACCATTGATAGTCGTTTTTGTTTTGCCTTCCAAACTCTTTTGGTAAGCATAGTAGGCAATTGTCAGTCCTCCGAAATCGGCAATGTTCTCACCGAGAGTTAGTCTACCGTTAACATTCAGACCCGGCAGAGCTTCATAGTCGTTGAATTGATCTACCAATTTTTGTGTTCTCGCAGCAAATTGCAATTGATCCTTCTCTGTCCACCAGTTTTTAAACTCACCCTGAGCAGTAAATTGTGCACCCTGATCATCGAAACCGTGGGTCAACTCATGACCAATTACAGCTCCCATTCTTGCATAGTTCACCGCATCTTCTTTTTTAGGATCGAAGAATGGTGGCTGCATGATGCCAGCAGGGAAAACAATTTCGTTTAACAGGGGATTGTAGTAGGCATTCACAATATGAGGTGCCATAGCCCATTCTCCTCTATCAATTGGTGCGTTTAACTTTTTGGTGTTTTTGGCGATTTGAAAACGCCTCATGTTAATTTTATTTTGGAAGTAATCATTTCTGGTAATCTCTAGGGATGAATAATCTGTCCATTCATCTGGGAAACCTAATTTTCGCGTGAATGACGCCAGCTTTTCCTGTGCCTTAGCCTTGGTCTCATCGCTCATCCATTCTAAATTATCAATACGCTCTTTGTAAACAGCCATGATATTGTCCACCATTTCATTCACTTTTACCTTAGATTCCGGGCTAAAGTTTTCATTGACAAATGCATGACCCAGTGCTTCATCGATGGCTGATTGAGAAATTTCTTCAATGGCACTTTTCCACTTTGGTTTCATTTCTTTCTGACCACCCAGTACTTTGCCGTAGAAATTGAATGCCAACTGCTCCAACCCTGTAGTCAAGGAACCAGATGATGATCTGATAACGCACCACTTGAGGTAGCGTTTCCAATCATTCGGACCAAAGTCATTGATGAGTTTTTGGAAGTTCTTCATAAACTCTGGTTGCGACACAATGAGTGTGTCAACCCCAGAAATGCCTCTCATTTCCATGTAGGCATTGATGTGAAATTTGCCTGTCGATTTGTTGAGTTCTTCTACCGACATGGGATTGTATTGGGCAAAATAGTTTCTGAGTTCCACTCTGCTCATAGATGCTTCTGCCAGAGACAATTCAAATTTGTACACCGTTTGGCTCCAGCCCATGTTTTCTTCTTTCTCAAATACTGACATAAACATGCCGTCAATAAAGTCTTTGTACTTCTGCTGGATCTTTTTAGAATCGTCGTCCGTTTTAGTATAGTATGATTTGCTTGGAAGACCTGTACCTCCTTGTCCGGTATAAATCACATTTCTTGAGTTGTCCTTTAAATCTTGTTCCACTCCAAAAGAAAAAAGAGCAGGGATTCCGTCGTTGTGGAGTTCGGCTACAATATGTGCAATGCCATCAGGGAACTTGAGGTCATCAATCTTTTGTAAGTACTTTTTGATGGGTTCCACGCCTGCCTTGTCTCTGCGGTTAGAATCCATAAGACTGAAGTAGTAGTCACCGATAAGCTGCTCAACACTGCCCTTTTCGTTTTTCTCTGAGGCAGCTTTCTCCAAAATGGCTCTCAACGCCTTGTTATTGTTTTTTTGAAGCTCGTTAAAACTGCCCCATCTGGTTTCACTTGAAGGAACCGGATTGTTTTTAACCCAGGTGCCATTGGCATAGGCGAAGAAGTCATCGCCGGGCTTGACGGACAGGTCCATGCCGGACTCATCGAAGCCAAAGGCGCCAATTTCAGGTACTGGCTTTGTTTCCGTGGTGGTGCTTCCGGCCTGTGGTCCGAAGCCCGCCGGGGGTTGGCCATCGCAGGCTGCAATGATCGTGGTGAGAATGATGCATATACCGGCAACCCGCATGGTTCCGCTCCTGGACTGTTGAACTTCATCTTTAGCATGACCCACACCGCGTCGGGTCAAATTCTGCTAATCAGCGACATAACATGGCCTTAAGCATGCGGTTTGCGGCCCGCAAACTGACTTGCCCCGGATACCGCCCACGAATGGCCCGGCTGATGGCGGC
>JAUILH010000100.1 GCA_030433115.1 Bacteroidia bacterium
GGCGCCATAGCGAATGGCCTTAACCGCTATTTTTACATCAGAATATCCTGTTATAATGATGATTTGTGTTTGTGGGCTTTGCGATTTAATGGCTTTAATCATATCGAGTCCATCTCTATCTGGCAATCTAAAATCGCATAAGACAACATCATACGCTCCTTTATTCACCTTTTTAAGTCCGGAAACACCATTAAATGCAGTTTCTACTTCATGTCCATTTTTACTAAGGTACTTCTGCAGAAGCAAACAAATATCTGTGTCATCATCAATACATAAAATGCGTCCCATAATATTCTGTTGAGGTTTATACTCTTCAAATATGGGGATTTTTTCCTACACATATTCCATTTTTTAAAAAGTTAATATACCCCATTCAACAGGCAGCAACTCAGACCGCACTAAGGGCAAAGGACTTCAGGACCTTAACCAGCATTTTTTGGCGTGTTATTTTCCTTATACAAGAACAAACGACAAAAAATTAAACGAATGAAAAAGCTCAAACTACTTTTAATGACAGCAGGCCTATTGTTATCAGCACAGGGTCTTAAAGCTCAATCAGATTATAGAACAGCCCTTGGTATTCGTCTTGGATACAGCAATGGCATCACTGTTAAACACTTTGTTAGTGGGCAAGATGCCTTTGAAGGTATTTTATCCACCCGATGGAGAGGGTTTCAGTTTACAGGACTCTACGAAAGACATTTCAACGCTTTTAAGGTACCTGAACTCAAACTATTCGTCGGAGGAGGTGGACATATTGGTTCCTATCATTCAGGATACTATCACCACGTTCATGACGACCACCATCATCCCACATACTTTGGAAATGCTGGACTAGATGGTATTCTTGGTATTGAATATACTTTTAGAAATGCACCAATTAACCTTGGCTTAGATATTAAACCGTCTATTGATTTATGGCACATGTCCCCTATTTATATGGGAGCGGGATTTTCCATCCGGTATACCTTTAAATAGAGAAGCCGAGCTCTTGAAGTGAAGACTTGATTTTAGACATGTGCAAGGGTTTACCTATGAAAAAATCGACTCCAAGTGCTTTCATCTTTTCCTTTTCGGAGGCGTTTTCAAATGCACTGATCATGATGATCTTTATATCGCTACCGAATCGTTTCCGAAGGGGAGAAATCAGCTCATAACCTGTGCCTTGTTTCAAGCTGATATCAAGGAGCGCCAAATCAAAATCAGATTGGTCTATTTGTTCAAGGGCAGTGTCAATATCCGGACATGAGACAACCGCCGCACCAAGTTGTTTCCTAAGCAAGATACTCAGCATGGTGCGAATATCCGGTTCGTCATCAACCAACAAAATTTGATTAATCAACATAAACACGAAAATACACAATCATGACTGATTTCATAGATCCAATTACCTCCAAACTAGAAGCTTGGTATTTAGATACGCTATCCATGATTCCCAATTTCGTATTGGCAGTGATAGTACTGATTGGATTTTACTATGTTGCTAAATACATCCGGATGGGTGTCTCAAGAGTTTTAAATCGAGCATACAATAATCCGGAATTAACAAAGATTCTAAGCAAGGTTATTTTTGTTGGTGTCATTATCTCAGGAACGATGGCGGCACTTTCAATTCTGCATCTAGATAAAACCGTGTCTTCCATTCTTGCAGGTGCAGGGATCATTGGTTTGGCACTGAGTTTTGCTTTCCAGGACATTGCTGCCAATTTCATGTCTGGCTTCATCATGGCGGCCAAGCGTCCTTTTGAAATCGGAGATGTGATTGAAGTACAAGACATGAAGGGGACAGTTCAAGCCATTAATTTGAGGTCAACAGAATTATTGACTTTCGAAGGCAATGAGGTCATCATTCCAAACAAAATTGTATTTCAAAATCCAGTAACCAATTATTACAAACAAAAGAAAATGAGAATAGACCTCAAGGTAGGCGTCTCATACGGCGATGATCTAGATAAGGTAGAGCACATAGCAAAATCAGCCATCGAAGATCTAGAGCATGTTGTCCACAATGAACCAGTACGGGTGTTTTTCGAAAATTTTGGGGACAGTTCTATTAACCTTGAGGTACAGTATTGGGTTGAATACAGCGCCTATCATGAATATTTACAAGCAATTAGCGATGGCGTAAAAGCCATTAAAAAAGCCTTCGACAAACAAGACATTGCGATTCCTTTTCCAATTAGAACACTGGATTTCGGCGTTAAGGGAGGTAAACCTCTCAGTAAAGCGCTGTCTGGCGTTCGAGATCAAAATAATAAACAGAATAATGGCAGACCATCTGTCAAATTTTAATCATTAAAACTAAAAACATGACAAATCATACAATTAATAAACCACACAAAGAACTGGGATTCACAGCCATGGAAACAGCCATGGTGGTCAATTCCCTCAACAAATTATTGGCTGGATGTCAGGTTCATCAGCAAAAACTAAGACAATTTCACTGGAATGTAGTGGGATCAGACTTTTTTGAGCTTCATGAGCTATTTGAAAACCACTATAACGACATGATGACATACATTGATGACATTGCCGAACGTGTAAGGGTTTTTGGTAAAAAGCCCCTCAGCACATTTTCCCAATACATTGAGGTATCTGATATTGAAGAAAATCATGTCGACCTTACTTCCGTTGACATGGTACACCACGTGCTGAAAGACTATAATATCCTCATGTCTTTGATGGTAGATGTAGTCACTCATGCTGGAGAAAATGGCGATACGGGGACGACCACTTTGGTCAATCACATGATTTTAGATATCGAGAAAAAACACTGGCAATTAACTGCCTGGGTGAAACAAGATTCGTTTGACGTCACTCCATAAGGGACGTCATGGTTGGTTGAATACAAAAGGGTGGCTTCTTAGTCACCCTTTTTATTTACGCCCAAGAATCCACTTTTGAGCAGGTTTTTCAAAATAGACGTATAAAATCCATGACAGGCTTATCAAAACAATTAAGAATGGAAAAAATGACCATCCAAATTCATCGATCAAAATCATGGCCAAAGCGGCTTGAAGAATATAGATGCCATAGCTCACATTACCAGCTGTAATAAATAGCTTATGAGAAATTAAATTGATATGCCAACCCGAATCTCTGGAGATTCCGATCAATATCACAGCATAGATTGGGGAGAACAAGCCATTGTGTCCATATGGGATGATGGGATTATCCGACATCATTAAGTACAACCAAATGGCAATGCCTGCCCCCCATAACAACCTTGCAACCCGGATGGTGATCTGGTCTTTCCATGTCATAAACATGTTTGCGGCTATCATACCAAATAAGAAAGTTCCCATGTGCATGAGCGGGTGGTACAAAATCAATTGGTACAGTGCCTCTACATTTGGCACAATATGACCTTCCAGCAACAGTATATGCACCAACTGACAGCACAACCAAACGGAGAGAGCAAACATGGCAAATTTCTTAAAATTGAATCGTCTGATTAATCCGAATAAGAATGGACATATGGCATAGAACGCGAACTCAACAGAAATTGACCATGACGGGTAATTAAGTTCTAGAGCTTTTCCCGGAAACCAGGCATGGACTGCAAAAAACTGTAAAATGACGTTGATCCCCTTAGGACGATCATCAGTGAACACAAGGATTAATATCAAGCAGATGGAAAAGACCAGCCAATACAAAGGCATGATCCTGGCTATTCTGGCGCGCATAAAAGACCTGAAATCTACCGTCCGTTTTGAATATGACAGATACATCACAAATCCTGAAAGGAAAAAGAAAAATGTCACGGCCTGGTTACCTCTTACTACCAAATTTTCTATGCACGCTGGCGCCTCAAGTGATCTAAAATTAGAATAATGAAATACCACAATAGCTAGAGCTGCTAAAAATCTGAGAATATTTAGTTGTGGAACGAACACGACTGCAATTTAGCAGGAATGTTTTGAGTACCGAGGGTAAGTTTAAGTTTTAGATCACTTGAGGCGCTCATCAAAGGCAAGAATGGCTTCATCCAACTCTCGCATAAATTGAAGCACATTATCGTGCTTCATTCTTTTCATAAGAATATTGATTTTCGCACCGCCTTTAGAAGACACGACCATTAGGTGTTGCTTTGTCAGTGCGTATGCCAGGATAAATATGAGACCACTTCCCAAGCCCAATAAAACCTCAATCTTAGAAAAATGCTCAAGGGAATATAAACCAAAACCAATGCATAATAGCCCTAAAAACACGAGTAAAATGTAGCTTCTGGAATGAGTTTGAACTGAGCTGACATTCTTCAATAAGATACTTGTACTGTGAAACTCTCCCATAGATTTTTCAAAATGCATAATTCTGCAGTTGGTCAATGTGATGCCTCCTCCGGCAGATTGGGTAATGATTGTTTCATTTTTGATTAACTCCATTTTGTTGTTTTTCCTATTCACGCCAAAGTATCCATTTCACTTCAAAAAAAATTCACTGAAAACGGTGGGAATCGTTACTTAATTCAGTGATTTTTAGTTAATACCAGGCCATCGTCGAGGAAAAATCTCAGAGCAAACACGCCATTAATAGACAAAGCCCCTGAAGGGAAGTTCCATCAGGGGCTTTTAACAGAGTATCTGACATTACAATGAAGGATCATTGACCGGAATATCCAAAACCAATCCAAATAGAGCGCCGGTCTGTCAGTCTGCAATATCGCTTACTCTGCAGTGAGTGCAGGACCATCTGCCAATTTCCAGAGCTTATCCAAACGTGGAGTCAACACAATCTCAGTTCTTCGGTTCTTTTGTTTTCCTTCAACTGTTTGGTTGTCTGCTATAGGTTGAAATTCACCCCTGCCACTCGCAATCAATCTTTCTGGTTCAATCCCATGGTCAATCAAAATTCTTGTTACACCTGTTGCTCTGCTTACGCTCAAGTCCCAATTATCCTGATAGTTGGCAGTTCTGATGGGTACGTTGTCTGTATGTCCTTCCACCATCACTTCTAAATCACTATTGGAAAGCACCGCCGCGAGCATGGCAATGGCCTCTTCTCCACGGTCATTCACGTCATCGCTCCCCGACTCGAACAAGAGTTTGTCGCTCAATGAGACATAGAGTTTCCCTTTTCTAACATCAATGGTCAACTCTTCCGGCGTAAAGCATTTTAGAGCACTACACACTTCCTGATGCAAAGACTGAAGCGCCTCTTGCTGATAATTTACAAGACCTTCAAGCTCTTCCAGTCGTTCTTCTCTTTTCGCCAATTCTTCTTCTTTCAGATCAAGGGCCAACTCCTTCTCACTAATCGTCAAAGAAGCGGTTGTTTTGATGTTGTTTAATTCAACATTTAAGTCATCAATTTCTGCATATAATTCTGCATTTTTTCTTTCTAAACCTTCTGATCTCTCAGCAAGATCATTGTATTTTTTATTGCTAACACAGCTAGTTGACAACGCAGCTAGCAGCATCAATCCTCCTATTTTTTGAGTTGTTTTCATCATATTCAAGTTTATAGTTAGTATTTGGTTTATATAAATTTTGGTGTGAGTTTAGATCGCATAGCGTCTTCCACAAAAAAACATGCTCTTGGAATGGCATACTTGTCTGATTTGCTTATGAAACCTGAGGCACCCAGCTTCAACGTGTGGAGTGATGTGAACACATTCTGGGCCTGAGACATGACCGCTACTTTACAACATTTAGCATACAATCTGATTTTTTTGATCACATCTAAAGCGGTAAACCCTTTTCCGAGATAGTAGTCCAGAATTACTGCGTCCATAGTATAGTCAAGGTCGTTTAAAAAATCATCGACATCTGTATAAGACAACACCTCCACATCACAGTTTTTTTCTTCTGCCAGTTGTTTTGCAAACGATTCAATCTGGTTGCTAAGCAGCTTATTATAGAAGGTATTGTCCTCTAATACAGCTATTTTCAATTTACTTCTATCTTGTCTCATAATATTTGTTTTATGGTTAAAAGCTTTCCGGAATGGCTTATTTGATCTCCATGACCAGAAATTTATTGGCCTTCCAGAATTTATCCGGATCGGTGATATTTAAGTAAGCGATCTCTTTATCCCTCTTCTTCAAGGCGTACGAATCATCCGGATGTTCAGTGAGAATTTTTACTTTTTTGGCGTTTACCGGTATGGTCCTGGTTTCGCGAATATCTATTTCCTTGAATTGTGAAGGGTCAAAATTATTGGCTAGTGACTTAGTACTTCCAAGTCCCAAAATACCACCTTCCTTGTGTGCTACATTTCTTTCTTTTAACTCCTTGTAACTGCCCTTGGCTATATACGCCGTATGAAGTTCCTCATCCATGGTTTTCACGTCATGCTCTAACTTGGCGTTATCCAATTCAAATGCCGTCAACTGTTCATTTAAATCAGCTATATCAAGGCGGCTTTGAGCCAAGGCAGATTTCATCTCACCAATTTCAAATTCCTGACTTTCAATTCTCGCTTCTGCATCTGCAATAGCGGACTCAAGGGCCTTATTATTGGTTTTACTTGTGTACAACATGGCTTGAAGACTTTTTACTTTCTGTTTGTTTTCTTCCATGAGCGCATTAATCAATTTGATATTCTCAACGATCCGATTTTTTTTCTCAGAATCGGTTTCCGAATGAGCATCAGCTTCAACAGCCAACAAGCCTTGTTTCTCATAGACCATGGCAATGTTCTCTTCAATATCCTCAAGTGTGAGGGCAAAAACTGCTTCCAGTGAATCCGTGGAGATTTCCGGGCATTCATTGCTTTCAATAATTACGGGCGGATAATAACTTGCCATTACCTCTTCCTGCGACTGATTACAAGCACTTAGTGCCAAACACGATACTGCTAAAAAAGCGGTTGATTTTACATTCATTTTCATGATTTCTTCATTTAGTTTTTTGTTCACGCCAGGTATATCCAAGCCTGTGCCAGAAGACATTGAAGCAATCATCACAAAACTTCAATTAACTAAAAATCAAACACATAAATCAAAATCAACATCCGCTTAAAACATTTTAAAACGAGATATTCTTTTTCAAATTGAACAGGGTAATTTCAAAATGAAAGTGTCACTGACGATTTTTAACACGACAGTAGATACGATGAATTTAGGATAAGGGTGAATTTGATAGCAAATAGGAGCTGTCTTACTTTACATTGTGTGCATAGAATGTACAAAAGCAGAGTAAAAAACTTTATTCATCTTCTTGATAGTGGTATAACCACGTCTGAACATCATTATACAGGAATATATCAACTGCTTGAGCTGGATTCATGTAAACCTGTCCACCACTTGAAGGTTTACCAAAAGGCCACTCTTTATTCCATAGAGTATCTGTTTTATTTACCGCCATATAGAAGTTCTTGATTCCTTCTTTCTTCAGTTGATTGGCTATGAGAGAATCTTCCAAAACCAGTGGATCACCATCGAACCAGTCTAACTTCCTGTAAAAATTACCGATTACAACGTAGTTATCTCCGTGCTCTTCTGCTATATGTTCCCCTCCCATCGGAACAGACATGCCACCGTTATTCATGTGAATCTCTTTTGCAAGATGTCCAATATGAGCAAAGGCAGCTATATTTTTGCCCTCCTCTTTTTTTAGAATCCATTCCAAATTTTCAAGTTGTCCCAACTCCCTTGGACTATAATCATATGCAGGATTTCCAATACTTCTTAGGTAATCCATATTCTGTTTAGCTCCTTTTACAGCGGCAAAAGCCCACATTACCTCATCCTCTCCAACTTCTTTAATATATTCTGATTTACTTAATTCCAAATCGGACTCCAATTCATCCAAAATAACAAAAATGTCATCCCATTGAGTGGAATCAATATCCCAGAAATGAGGTTCTTTTGATTCAGGATTATCTTTAATATGTAACATTGGCATATATGGATCTAAACTTGATGTATACTTATCAAACATGGCGGAATCAGTCCGTAAAAAATTAAGTATGTAGTTGATACCTGACCTACTGTTTTCAGTGATTGGATTTGGAGCACATCCGGGAATGTCGTATCCGTAGATACTAACCATATCATCCACGCTTACTTCTTGATTATATTCACGAACCCACTCCAGTAAATCTCTATTCAGATTGATTTTTCCAAAATTGCAGACCAAACCATAATTGAGTACAGAATCAATGGGTACATTCTTTCCATGAACATAATCGTTTACTAGTTTAGATTCAATAAGTCCAGATTCAAGCCCAATAACATGAATTCTTTTCTTCTCAATTAAGAACTTTAATAACTCATTTCTAAATTGAATCGGCTCAATAAATTCGTGCGTACCTTCTGAAATTCCAATGATGCGTGCGTCACCCAGCATTGGAAGTATGGGAGTCAACTCATCTTCAGAAATATTACTTAAATCGTCGGGCAATGAATGCGGATTATAGTCTATTCCTACTTCTGAATTCTCTTCTTTGCTATCAGCAGTTTTGGACTCATTCGAACAAGAACCAAGTAATAGCCCCAATGCAATAATTAAATATTTGGGCATAGTCTTTTCTTGGCAAGATGATGAATTGTCTGATAATTAGTAGGTTTTTGGAGTTAAATTGTGTTAACTGATAGAAAGTGAGTTCGAGGACGAGAATGAAAAAAGCCCTGTATCTTAGTGATACGGGGCTTTTTTTTTAAATGTACCCGGGGCGGGACAAATATCGAACTTAAATATTGGTGAAGATATTAGGTTGTGTCTTTGACAGATGAATCTTTAAGGGAAATATAAATAAAGAGAGAAAACAAGCTTTTGCTTTATCAAAATGTAACCAGAGTACGGAGCACTCCTGAATACCTGTAGGTTTCTTGCAGAAAATTATTGGAGTAAAAATTATGTTTTTCTGTTGTGCCATTCAAATCCTTGAAGTTGTAGCACATTGGAATAGATCACTCAGAAGTTCATCTTCTGAATTCGGATGGCATTGAGTATGGCTAGTAGAGCAACACCAACGTCTGCGAACACAGCTTCCCACATTGAGGCAATACCTCCTGCTCCGAGTAACAATACGATTAACTTAACACCGAAAGCCAGAGCAATGTTTTGAACTACAACTGACTTTGTTTTTTGGGCTATTTCGATCGCCACTGGAATTTTGGATGGACGATCAGACTGTATGACAACATCAGCGGTCTCTATTGCAACATCACTGCCCATACCGCCCATTGCGATTCCAACATCACTAAATGCCAGAACTGGAGCATCATTGATGCCGTCTCCAACAAAAGCAACAACCTTCTCAGGTTGAGTAAGGATCTCATTCACCTTTTCGACCTTGTGTTCGGGAAGAAGTCCTCCGTAAGCCTTTGAGATGCCAAGTTCGGAAGCAACTTCTTTAACAATCAACTCATTATCCCCTGACAACATGACTGGAGTTATATCTCTCTTCAAGAGACTATTTATGCAAACTGAACTGTCCTCCTTGATCTGATCAGCCACAGTAATATACCCGGTATACTTCCCTTCACGGGCCACAAGGACGTGACTATCCTCAATTGCCGTAATACTTGTGGGCACCATAATGTTAAACCGTTCAAGCAACCTCTTGTTACCGACCAACACTGAAACGCCATCAACGCTTGCCTCAATTCCATGGCCTGGGATTTCATTGACATTCTTAACTTTGGGTCTGATTTGTATGTCCTTTGCTGCAACGCGAATAGCTTGTCCAATGGGGTGCTTTGAATTTTCTTCAACCGTAGCTACAATAGATAATAATTGCTCAGTCGGCATGTCTTCAGAGTTAACTTCTTTTACAGTGAAAACTCCTTTTGTAAGAGTTCCTGTTTTGTCCATGACAACGGTATTTACTTTAGTAAGTACATCCAAGTAATTCGAGCCCTTAACCAAAATACCATTCCGTGAAGCAGCGCCTATGCCTCCAAAATATCCTAAGGGAATTGAGATGACTAAAGCACATGGACAGGATATGACAAGAAACACGAGAGCTCTGTAAAACCAATCATTAAACACATATTCTTCCACAAATAGAAAAGGCAGAAAGGTCAACCCGATGGCTAAAAAGACGACAATTGGCGTGTAAACTCGCGAGAACTTTCTAATGAAAAGCTCAGTTGGTGCTTTATGCGTAGCAGCATTCTCGACCAGATTCAAAATTCGACTTATCGCACTATTTGAAAATGTTTGGGTGGTTCTAATATCCACCACCGGGCCTGTATTTATCATTCCTGCCAAAACAGGTTTTCCTTTGTCTATTTCTTGTGGAATACTTTCACCTGTGAGTGCAGAAGCATTGAAAATACCAAAATCAGAGTTTAGGATGCCATCCAAGGGCACTTTTTCTCCCATTCTTACTCTAATTATCTGACCAACTTCAACATTTGCAGGCTCTACCTGTAATGGCTCACCATCTATAATAACATTAGCAGAATCGGCTCTTAGGTCTAACAGTGATCTAATATTGCCTCTAGCTTTACGAACAGCCGCTCCCTGAAACAATTCGCCTACAGTATAGAACAACATAACGGCCACTCCTTCTGGATACTCTCCTATATAGAAGGCTCCAAGCGTAGCGATGATCATCAATGTAAACTCGGAAAAAACATCTCGTTGCTTGATTGCTTTCCAGGCATATCCGAATATAGGAATGGCAACAGGCATATAAGCCATTAAATATATCAGAAGTCTTGTTTCCTCTTTAAACCATTTTAACTGTGCCAGATGCTCTAAAACTAATGCCGTTAACAGAACAATAGCGGAAATGATAGAAGGAATATAAGGCTGTAACCAATCTAATAACCTGGGCTGTCTGCCTTCTTCACCCGACGATTGTACACTGGCTGTATGACTATGACCACTACATGCCTTACATTCATGACCTTCCTCTGTCTTAACGCTACTCATAATGGCTTTTGTTTATTCGATTTCATTTTTGTTATCCGAAAGATCAATGCGCTTTTGTTTGCTCGATAGGTAACTTTTCATTGCTTTCTTTCCGATCATCTTAAATACCACAGGTGTAATAATGATTTCTAAAAAAGTTGATGACACCAATCCACCAACCATTACAACAGCTAGGGGATAGAGTAGCTCTTTTCCTGGAGCTAGTGGGTCAAATAACAATGGTATAAGGGCTAAAATTGCCGTAAGAGCTGTCATTAACACGGGAACGAGTCTTTCTTGTGAACCTCTTACAATAAGGTCATCGTTAAGTTCTTGCCCTTCGTCCTCTATCATGGTAATGTAACGTCCAATAAGCAATAGACCGTTTCGTGAAGCTATTCCAGCAAGTGCTATGAACCCGATCATGGAAGAAAGAGACATTATTCCGTCTGCCATCATGATGGCTACAATTCCTCCAATTATCGCAAAAGGTATGCTCATAAGCACCTGAATTACCAATAGCCACGATTTGTACTTTCCGTAAAGAAGAACTACTGTCAGCAGGAAGGCTAAAAGCCCTAAAAGCAGCATGTTTTGCGCCGCCGAATCTCGGTTGGCATATTGCCCTTCAAAAACAACGAAGTAACCATTGTCAAATTCCACCTCATCTTTTATTTGACTTTCTATTTCTTCTACTACACTTCCAATATCTCTATCTGCCACGTTGCAAGACACCGTAATATTTCTTTGGGTATTTTGATGTGAAATTGCACTTGGTCCTTTTACAAATTCAACCGTGGCTATTTCTTTTAAAGGAACCAAACCAGCGCTTGGCGTTTCTATCATGATTCCATTGATTGATTCTTCCTTTTCGCGCTCATCTTTAGACAGGCGCATGACCACTGCAATGCGCTTTTCCTCGACTCTTAAATGTGTGAGTGTAGAGCCTTGTAATACATGCTCCAGATCGTCTACAAGTTGTCCGCGAGTTAAACCAAATCGTTTGAGGTCTTCTTCTCGTGGTTTAATGGTTAACTGTTTTGTGAACTGCTGTTGTTGCACGTTAACATCAACAACTCCTGTGGTTTTATCGAGAATCTGCTTGATCTCGTAAGCGTATTGCTGAAGTTTCATCAAATCTGGACCATAGATTTTAATGGCTATCATGGCACTTACGCCTGACTCAAGGTGTTCGATTTTATGCGACAAAGGTTGTCCTACATTAATGTTAATACCCTTGAATTTTGCCAACCTTTCACGTATTTCAGCAATAATTTCAGTTCGGGTACGATCACTTTCTCGCAACGCAACTTCAACATCTGCCATGTTAGGGGGGTCTATGTGTTCATCAAGTTCAGCTCTTCCAATACGTCTTCCAGTAAATCTGACTTCAGGAATTTCAAGCAGCTCTTTTTCAACAAGAACACCTATCTCGTTGCTTTCTTCTATGGAAGAACCAGTTGGCAAGCTCACACCAACCGTTAAAGATCCTTCATTAAACCCAGGTAGAAATTGACTGCCAGTATAGGGTAAAATGGCTAGTGAACTAATAAGTATAATTAATGCCGCTATAAGAACGACCCAAGTATGTTTTAAGGTATGATTAAGAACCTTAGCATCTAAATTCTTGAGTACGCGAACAATCCAAGTATCCTTGATCTCTTTGTTTTTGGGCGGTTTTAGCAGCAACGATCCAAGCACTGGGGTAACGGTCATTGACACAATGGTAGAGACAATTATGCTCACGATATACGCGATACCTAGTGGTGTGAATATTTTGCCCTCCATCCCTTCTAACGCAAAGAGTGGAGAGAAAATGAGAATGACAATAATGGTTGAATAGATGATCGTATTCCGTACCTCTAAAGAAGCCTTGTATGTTGTTCTTAGTCGGTTACCATTCGGGTTAAGTCTTAACCTTCTATGAATGTTCTCTACATCTACGATGGAATCATCTACCAACTCCCCAATAGCAATAGCTAGCCCACCTAGTGTCATTGTATTCACGGTAATGCCAATTAACTCGAACACGATTGCCGAGACCAGAAGAGAAATGGGAATGGAGAGTAGAGTAATGAACGTGGCCCTCAAATTCATGAGAAAAAAGAATAGAACAATCACCACGAAAATTGCTCCTAATTCAAGGGCTTCCTGAACGTTACCTACAGCGTTTTCGATAAAATCTGCTTGGCGAAATATCTCCGAATTGATAACCGTGCCTTCTGGAAGTGATGCCTGCAATTCCTCTAAAGCATCCTCAACATCTTTGGTGACTTCCAGTGTGCCACTTCCTGGTTGTTTTTCAATAACCATGAGAATAGCTGGCTTGCCATTCATGCTCGCATCACCAATCTTTTGTTTTGCATTGAACTCGATTGATTCAGTTACTTGAGAAAGCAACACTGGACGGTTGTCGCGGTATGCTACAACCAAGTCTTCAAGTTCATCTTTGTTACGAATACGTCCTAAATTTCGGATGAGCACCGTTTTACCTGATCTGTGGATATACCCCCCCGTTGTATTCTTATTAGAGGATGCTAAAGCAGATTCTACCTGTGAAGCAGAAATGTCGAGCCCTTTCATTTTCTCCATCGATAGGTTAACATGAATTTGCATGACCCCTCCACCAGTTGGGAGTACTTCTGAAACACCAGGGACAGCTTTAAGCCTGCGGCTTATTGTATAGTCTGCCAACAGCCTTAACGAATCTATAGATATTTTATCTGACTGAAGTCCAATAGTCATAATTTGACCAGTAACCGAAACCACAGGCCCTAGTTTAGGCGTAATGCCCGATGGAAGCGTTTCAACAGTTTGAAGTTTCTCAGAAACAATTTGACGGGCTTCATAAATCTCTGTCCCATAGTCAAACTCTACGAACACTATTCCATAACCTGCTGTAGAATTAGACCGAGTAGTAATGACATTTGGCGCACCATTCACGGCAGATTCAACAGGATATACAGCGTACTGCTCAACCTCTTCTGCTGCCATGCCTTCTGACTCCAGAAATATGGTGACCCTCGGTCTGGTAAGATCTGGCAATACATCCACTGGCATATTTACAGTAATGTTTATACCAGCACCAACCAGAATAATAGCGATGGTGAGTACCATCAACCTATTTTGTAAAGAAAATCCTACCAGTTTGTTTAACATACGCTCTATTTACTCATGTATATGGCATACACTCGGTGCGCACTTTTGGTTACAACTCTAAGACCTGGCTCTAATCCATCAATAATTTGTGTGTATTTAGTACCTCTTACTCCTGGATTGACAGGGATAAATTCGAACCTTTCTGGTTGAGTATGTACAAAAACTACTGGGATTCCTTGATGCTCTATTATCGCTTCCGTAGGCACGGAGATCACATCTTCGGCCAGTTCCTTTAAAACTTCAACTGAAACTTGCTGACCTGGTCTGAGCATTTGGTCGCCATTTGTAATCGACAGAATTAATGTTCCCGTCTGACTCTGTTCATCAATTGTAGGGTTTATAACAGCGTTAGTAATACCTTGCTCTATTAGATTTCCAGTTGCCAAGTCTCGAATCGCATACGCAACAGAATCGGATAAGGCGTTCATTTCTCTTGGATAAACGATCGCTTCAACTTTTACAAGCTGTGAATTATGAATGGATAATAATAAATCTGACTCGCTCACCTGTTGTCCGTTAGATAATTCAAAATCCTCTACCACCCCGTCTATAGGAGCAGTTATGGTAAACGAGCTAGTGCCTCCAGAAAGCGCAGAGCGGTAAGCAGATATGAGATTTGATAATTTGGCAATTTCAAGTTCAACTTCTTCTAGTCTCTTTTTCGCCACCAAGTCTTGAACACCTTCAAGTCTCACCTTTTCAGCTTCAAACTTGGCCAATTCACCTTCCATGTTTTTTAACTCAGCTTTAATTTGGAGTTTGTCCATAGAGCCAATATTCTGGGTCATGGAAACAAGTACTTGCCCTTTTTTTACCCGTTCACCAATATTTACGTGAATCTTTCGCACAGTAGCGTTTTGAGGGCTATTAATACTCACACTTCCGTTTGTGTGCGAGCGAACCGTTCCCATTAGCTTACTCACTAGGGTCTTTTTTGAGGATTTCGTCAATCGTGTTTGCACACCCAGTAAGAATTGAGATTCTTTAGGGACTTCACATTCATTAGGCTTAATATCTGAATGGTCGTGCCCTGAATGATCATGCCCTGAGTGATCATGCCCTGAATGATAGTGTCCTGAATGATCATGCCCTGAGTGATCATGCCCTGAATGATCGTGTCCTGAATGATCATGCCCTGAATCATCATGTCCTGAATGATCGTGTCCTGAATGATCATGCCCTGAATGATTGTGTCCTGAGTGATCATGCCCTGAATGGTCGTGTTGATCCTGATCATTAGTTGACGGAGATACTGCTCGAATAAATAAGATACTGAGCAAAACTCCTCCTATCACCAGGGCCACTCTATTTAGCTGCTTATTTTTCATAGTCTACTTAGCTTTTTGTCTTATTATTATTGTGAGTACTACCCCCAAAAGAAATCCAAGACCTAAGAACAGCCATGTTACCCATGTAAACAAAGGCTCCCCTTCTTCTTCCGCAACCTCTTCTTCAAGAGACTTACCAGGTTCAATACCGAATATATGTACCTGATCTTCGAAAGGTGCCTTTAAATCGATAGACAACTCATACGCCTTATTGTCTGGAAAACTTGCGGTAATCTCGTATATACCAGGACCAATTTTTGAGAAAGAGAAACGCTTGTCTAGTTCCTCGCATCTAATAATCATTTTGGCACTATCTACTGGTATATTTGTTTCCCAATCGGAGACATACAATTTCAGTTTTGTTCTTTGATTTGCTTGAAATGGCTCATAGTGCAAAACATATTCGGCTGACTTTGTAGATTCTGAAATACTAAAGTATGTTGCCTTAGAGGTGTTAACGGGTTCGCCATGGCTATGTCCAGCATGGTCGTGTCCAGCATGGTCATGATCGTGTTGTGCCGAACACAAGAGCATTGTTGATGCAAACAATATGGTTAAAAGTACCTTCATTTATCCAGTGTAATATGAAATTCTGAACATGATATTGGTGTATTCATGTATCAGCTTATTATAGCGCAATTGGCCATCAAATAAATTTTTCTGGGCCAGTAAAATGGTTGAGAACTCTGATTCTCCTGCTTCAAATAAGCGTTGTGCCATTTGTTGCGTTTGTTGTAATTGGAGAAGCATGGTTTGCTCATAGTACATGATTTGCGTTTTCATG